>PBCP01000078.1 GCA_002717145.1 Planctomycetaceae bacterium
GAATCTGTGGATAATGCTGCCGGGCCTTCAGGCGAACAGCCTCACTCGACGTGCGGTGGTTCCTCTTTCATAGCCGACCAAAGCTTTAAGATATGGCTTTCTGATTCTGTCCCAATCATCGGATAAGAATGAATCTTCCGCAGTTTCACATTCTGCATGTAACCACGATGACGCGCCTCTTTGCGTTCTTCGGTCCAGCTAGGTCCTTTGATCGCAAGCAACTGTCCAAACAAATGCCAGTGCGGTTCTAACCATAGCCCCAGCTTCCATAACGGACCGACCGCACGACAAACCAACACGTCATAATTAAGGTCTTCCAGAAGTTTTTCTACACGCACATTCATTACTGGAACCGGCAGACCAATCTTTTGAACCATATCGTCAACAGCCGAAGCCTTCTTACCAACTGACTCACAGAGTGAAACCTGCAAATCCGGGCGAATGATCGCCAAAGGTACTCCTGGAACTCCCCCACCCGTACCGAAATCCAGCACTTCCAACCCTGTATCGATCAGATCCGCCAATTCCAATGTGTCCACGAGATCCCGAGAAACAAAGCGATCATAATCAGTATGTCTTGTCAGATTCATACGCTGATTCCATTGCCATAGCAATTCACAGTAATCTCGTAGCATTTCGATCTGGTATCCTTCCATTGAGATGCTGTATTTCTCTAATGCTTCTTCTAAAGTTTGAGAAATCGGTTCTTCAGCCGGTTCGTTCACGTTGACTCCTGTTGCTTAGCTTGGTGTGAAACCTGAATTCATTTTGTGCATGGAACCTAAGCCTGTACACGAGCAAATCATCGAAGGTTTACGAAAAAAGGGCGCGACCACCAATCGCAGTCACGCCCTCTTGTTATCGGTTGAAGCAGTCAAGCTGCTTCAGACTAATGCTTAACCCTGACCTGCCTCTTTACAAGTCTTAATAATTGCAGCTGCAACCTTATAGGGATCAGCATTCGAAGCTGGACGACGATCTTCTAATCGACCTTTCCAGCCATCTTCAATCGTTCCAACTGGGATTCGAATCGAAGCACCACGGTCCGAAACTCCGTAGCTAAACTTATCAATAGACTGGGTTTCGTGTTCTCCTGTCAGACGCTGATCGTTATCAGCACCATAAACACTTATATGGCGATCAATGTGTTTACCGAATTCTTCACAAATTGCTGTGAAGACCGCCTCATCACCTGAATCACGCATCGCACCGTTGGAGAAGTTAGCGTGCATGCCGGAACCATTCCAATCCGTTCTACCTAACGGTTTGGGATGCCAGTCAATGGAGTAACCATATTTTTCACCAATTCGTTCCAGTAGGTAACGAGCAACCCAAATCTGGTCGCCAGCATCTGCGGCACCTTTGGCGAAAATCTGGAATTCCCATTGTCCGGCAGCAACTTCCGCGTTGATTCCCTCAACGTTTAAGCCCGCTTCCAGACATGCATCAAGGTGTTCTTCAACACAGTCACGACCATAGGCATTGGACGCGCCTACAGAACAGTAGTATGGGCCCTGAGGTCGAGGAAATCCACCTTCAGGAAATCCGGGAGGACGATTGATGAGTGTATCCCAAAGGAAGTATTCCTGTTCGAACCCGAACCAATAGTCGTTATCGTCGTCTTCAATGGTCGCACGACCGTTAGATACGTGAGCAGTACCATCCGCGTTTAATACCTCAGTCATAACGAGGTAAGCGTCTTTTCGTTGAGGATCCGGGTAGATTGCAACAGGCTTCAAAAGACAGTCCGAGGAACCACCTTCTGCCTGCTCCGTTGAACTACCGTCAAATGACCACATTGGGCATTCTTCCAGTGTACCACCGAAATCTTTTCGAATCTGTGTTTTTGAACGGAGGCTCTGGGTTGGTTGGTATCCGTCGAGCCAGATGTATTCAAGTTTGGCCATTTCTAAGTAAACTCCAACATAAAAAATAACTAGTCAGTTACTTTTCGCTCCGCCTAAAGTGCGACAAATAACCGAGATTCTAACTTTATAATACTGCTTCCCGGGTTGGTTCTAACAACACTTCCATTGCAGTAGTAACTAAAGCAGGAACATAGTCCTTTTTTACACCATAGAATTGTTACTGTCACCTAGTGACGAGCGAAGAATTCATGGTTTGTTTCAATAAGAAAACAGATAGAAAGACATAGTGATAGCTTAAAAGAGATCAGCCAGTCGTCACCTTCCGCCAAATGTCTCTCAGCCTGAAAGCGAATTACTTTACAAGAAATCGATTGACCGTGAGCACTTGGCGATCGCGAAGCAAATTGACTCCTGCTGCCAACGTAGGATCAACGTGAGCAAGTGGGAGTGTGCCGTCGGCCAGTGGCTTACCTACAGTATTCACTTCGACATCAGGACGTACACCTCGTTGACTGATCATATGACCATCGGGTGAATAAAATCGAGCGGTTGTCAGACGCAGACCGCTGTCAAAGCTTGCGAGAGGAAAAATTCCCTGCACAGATCCTTTGCCAAAAGTTTTCACTCCCACGATGGATCCACGTTCGTGATCCTTAATAGCGCCGGCAAAGATCTCGGCTGCACTTGCAGACTTGCTGTCAACCAATACAGCCAATGGCATATCCCAACTTCCCAGGTCATGTGCCTGATAGTCAACGTCTTCGTTATTACTGCGTCCACGCGTTGAAACAATGGTACCTTTATCGATGAAAAAATCTGCTGTCGCTACGGCACTATCAACTAATCCGCCAGGATTACTTCGCACATCAACAACCAAACGCTGCATGCCCTGATTGTGTAATTGCCAAAGAGCTTTCTCAACATCGTCTGCTGTATTCTTTTGAAAGCTTCGAATACGCAAGTAGCCGATTCCCGAAACCTTATCCAGCATTTTTATGTCTTCGACGCTGGGGACAATCACTTGTCTACGAGTCAGCGTTAATCGGCGAACACTCCCGTCCGAGGTGACGAGTACAATCTCAACTCGTGTTCCGGTAGCCCCTTTTAGCAAATCAGCGGCTTTGGCAGCAGCGATTTGGGGAATGATCTGACGATTTACTTCTATAATACGATCCCCCTCTTCGATACTCGCTTCACCAGCAGGCCCGTTTGGAATCACGCGATCTATGAGTAGATACTTATCAAGAATTCGCAGTTCGACCCCCAACCCTACAAAGTTACCGTTGATCTGGGAAAACATATCGTCCAGCTCTGAACCTGTGAGATAAGACGAATAACGATCAAGCAAACTAATTGCCCCCGCCATCATTTCAAGAACTGAAGCCTGATGAGGTAACGAGTACGTTTGTTGTGTTTGCCGACTGATGTATTCAACGGCATAAAGGGCATCGGTATAGTTGTGAATTTCCTGTCGAACCAACCAATGATCAATACGCTGTCGGAACGCGCTATCACGTTGACTATTAGTTTGCAGCTTGTGAAAGTTACGGAACTGCTCATTTTGAATTGCCAGCTGTAGCTGCCAGAATCCGTCTTGTACCAGATTCTTCCAATCTGGAGTCGTATAGAAATAAGTGTCGATTTTCTTGAGTACTTCACGATAGATTGCTTTACTTCTCATCAAGTCAAGCTGGTATATCGCTTTCTTATAGCTGGAGTCATTGTATCGCCGTGACACATCAAGCTGAGCACGGCAAAGCTGAACTCTGCTTTTTAATTGAACTGCTTCAGGATGCGACTTCAACGTCTTCTCATAGAGGTTGACTGCAGCTCGCCAGTTACCGTTGGACTCTAGCTTTGCTCCTTCACTTACAACCTTTTGCAATTGAGCAGCGACTGTAACATTCGCCATAGCCGAAGATTGGGCAGCCAGAGGCAATGCCCATTGCAGCAACAACACCATGATGGAAGCATAAAGCAACTTGGCAGCAGTCGTCTTAGAAAGGCTTTGTTGTCGTTTCACCATTACTCTGGTGAAGACCATGTCCTTCCATTTGCCAATCTTCATTTGTCGATTCCATGCCAAAAGAGTGTTAGACTGAGATGTCAACAGGAGACAACTCAGCACTGCTTAAAGCATAGAACGCCTATGAAAATGGGCTGTATTTAGACTTAAAAACATCTGAAATATAAGCGGCAGAATCGGCATGACCCCTCGTCACGATTCCGCTCGGCGCACTCGTAACGACTGTAACGGTCAGGTAAGTCTTTGCCCCCTCACTAGGGAACGCTTTCATGGGAATATTCCATAAAAAACCCCGCCGAATAACCAGCGGGGTTTTGCATTTCAAATTTCGAAGGTGATGAGAATTAGACTAGCTCAGCAATCGGTTGACGATGATCTAACAAATACTGAGGGCGACCGTTGGGATCTACCAACTGAGCCGTTTCACAGTTAATCCCCATGTTGTGGTAAAGAGTGGCAATCACTTCCTGAAAATGAACTGGTCGATCCTTGGCATATTCCGCGTTCTTACTCGAGGTCCCAATAGCCTGCCCCAGTCGCATGCCGCCACCAGCCAGAAATGCCATGGCCAGTCTAGGCCAATGGTCACGACCTGCCTTGCTATTGACACGTGGCGTACGGCCGAATTCACCCCAGACAATAAGCGTAACATCTTGTTCGAGACCGCGGTCGGCTAGGTCTGTCAGCAAGGCGCTAACCCCCATGTCCAGTTCGGTTAGTCGATCCTTCAATGATTTAAAGTTGTTGCTGTGAGTATCCCAACCACCACTTTGGATAGTGACAACTCGGGTTCCCGCTTCAATAAGCCGGCGGGCAATTAACAAATTACTATACTTGTTTCCGTAACGCGTAACGGTATCCGGATCTTCCAGCTTCAAATCCAACGCATCTGCAACCGTCCCTGAAGTAACCAGATCAGCAGCCTGCTGAGTATAAGAATCCAGTGCTTCCAACTGACCGGACGAGTCAATATCTCGTCGAATTTGATCAAGCGACCCGAGTAGTTTTCGACGATCCGAAAGACGTTCTTCCGAGATACTTCTAAGCTTAAGATCAGTACCACTTGGCTTATAGGGGCGATATACCGGCCCCAAATAACCTGGCTCTCCTCCCATGTAGGAAATGTATGGTGGTGCTCCCGTTTCAGTTGTTCCTTGTATTCTGGCAATCACACTTCCAAAATAGGGACGTCCACCGACGTTGCTTAGATTTCGTTTATCGTATCCTGTTGATGTGTGGAAATGACTATGAGAATTCTGCATCCCCACCAATGAACGGACTACGGCATATCTGTCAGCCATCGTAGACAACAACGGCATGTGTTCACAAATATCCAGCCCGGGAACATTCGTATGAATTGGATTAAACTCACCTCGAAACTCTGTCGCAGCGTCTGGCTTCAGATCGAACATGTCCTGATGAGAAGGCCCGCCAGCGAGATGTAGGTGAATGACTGCCTTGTCAGCGTTACTACCCACAGCCGTAGACTCTGCTCGCAAAAGCGATGGTAGGCTTAAAGCACCTAATCCCCCACCACCAATTTGCAAAAAGTCGCGTCGATCTAAACCGTCGCAGAATCCACCTGCTTGCTTTTTATTGAAAATCTTAAGCACGAGCACTGTCCATCCCAAAATTACCGAAAGTAATAACTGTCTATTAGTATATACGTCATTACAGACAGATAATTCAAGCAAATCTACTACTGTTGTTAAACGAGAGAAGATTGAAACTGCCAATTCCCCCTCGTACTAGGGGAACCCTATAGCTTTGGCTGGAGATTACAACGTAATCTGTTTTTGGGTCCGTGCTGACTCTGCCTGTTTATGGCATAGCGTGATGGCGTCACGAGCCAGTTCGCCGCCGAGCAAGGAAGACGGCTGACCTGACTCTATGGCCGAAACGGCTTCCTGAATTTCCATAACAAAACTATCAACGGGATCACCGCTTCCAAGATCAGGGCGAAGAACATTACCTTCTTCATCAAAGACTTTGAATGGTGAGGCTTCCGGATCATCTGCTAGGGTAGCAAAAGAAAACTGCAGTGTTGCTTTTTCGAAATGAGCTTCGAAATTGTGCATAAACGGTCTTCCTTGCTGATTCATAACTCCACTACTAGCTGTCACGACTAAATCAGAATCTTCAAAGTCAAATATCGTACTGCAGTACTCCACCGAATCACCGCGAAAGCGACCACGAGTGTTGACAGATGTTGGCATACCAAACAAATAACGAATCAAGTGAGCATCGTGCACATGTAAATCGATCAAAGGTCCGCCGACCTTAGATTCATCCCAGAAATCCTTCCCCAACCAAAGCGGATCTGAGATAACTCGATTAAAGTGTCCCCCAAGCAACTTCCCATACTCTCCGCTACTTACTGCATTCCGCAGATAAGTATACTCCGGGAAAAAAGGTAAAACATGCGCTACCAGAGCCTGACGACGATTCTCTTTTGCTACCGCGACTATTTCTTCACAATCCTGTGCTGTTAATGCCATCGGTTTTTCAATCAGAACGTGTTTACCAGCCTGAAGTGCTCGCTTGGCAATGTCAGCATGAAGATCAGGAGGTAAACATATGTCAATCAGATCGATAGCTTCATCGTCAAGCAAGTCGTCTATATCGCTGTAACAGGACCAGTTAGATACATCTACCTGCTCACCAGGAGGCCCAAAGTTTCCCTGAATGGAAGTCCAGTCACCACTTCGTTTTACCTCGTTACGAGTACAGATAGCTGTTATTTGAGCGCCGGGAGTTTTTTGATAGGCCAGATAGTGAATCCATCCCATGAAACCGATACCGGAAATTCCAACGTTGATCATACTTTTTGTCCTTTCAGGCTCCTTATCTATCTCAAAATATCGTTAAAGCGTTCTGCCGCCTCATTCCAATCATAGGAAACATCCGGAGTATACGTATCGACGGTAAAACTGTTTTTCACAACTTGCCTGGCTTATGCGACAGACGCTACGGCTCCATTGGCGATCAGTTGCACAAGCAAGTTTCCGGTTGCCGTTGCCTCCATTGGACCCGCGACAACTTGTCGTTGGCATGCGTCAGCCGTCATCTGACACAGTAATTTATTCTGAGTCCCTCCACCTACAATATGTACCAACTCAATCGCACTACCGGTTAATGATTCTAACATTCCTAAAACACTTTGATATTTCAAAGCCAGACTTTCCAACGCACACCTGACAATCTCGCCCGGAGTTTCCGGAATAGGCTGCATGGTATCACCGCAAAACTGTTGAACAGCAACGGGCATGGATTCAGGATTGCCAAACGAACCGTGATCCGGATCAATGAATGACTGCAACGGCTTACATGCAGCGGCTAGATCGACTAATTCTCCCCAACTATAGTCGCGTCCCTCTTCCTTCCATGCCTGACGGCACTGCTGCACAATCCAGAGGCCGGTAATATTCTTTAGGACGCGAACACTGCCACCAACGCCGCCTTCATTTGTAAAGTTAAGTGCAAGACATTGGTCATTAATAATAGGGTCCACAACCTCCACGCCCATCAACGACCAGGTACCACTGCTGATATAGCACCAATTTGGTTGATTACTAAGTGACTCAGTCGAAGGGACAGCCATTACCGCACTTGCAGTGTCGTGAGTACCTGGCAACACCACTTCAAGATCATTGTTTCCAATCTCTTTAGCCACCGATGGTCTTAACTTGCCTAGTTTAGTTCCTGGCAATGCAATTTCGCCAAGTATTTTCGCAGGCAACTCAAATTGATCCATCAGGCCGGTCGCCCATTCTCCGGTCCTGGGATTTAATAGTTGCGTGGTTGTTGCATTAGTAAATTCATTGGCTTTGACACCAGTCAGCAACCAATTAAATAGGTCCGGAATCATGAGCAGGTGCTCTGCAAATTCTAGAATCGGCGACTCACGTCGCTGAAGTGCCAACAATTGGAAGAGAGAATTGATTTCCATGAATTGCAGGCCGGTCTGAGCGAATATCTCTTCGCGGCTGACTCGTTCAAAGCCCCATTCAAGTATTCCATCAAGTTGGGGATCGCGATAATGAAATGGGTTACTAATCAACTCATCATTTTTCCCAAGCAATCCAAAATCAACTCCCCATGTGTCTAATCCAAGGCTGACAACCCGCTCTCCATACTTTGCGGAAGCCGCTGAAACTCCGTCTACAATGTGCTCCCATTGCTTGAGCATATCCCAGTACATACGGTCATTGGCAGCCGATCCACCGTTTTCAAACCGATAGACTTCTTCCAAAGCTATTGTTCGGCCATCAAATTCACCAGCGACAACGCGCCCACTGGAACCGCCTATGTCAACTGCCAAATAAACTTGTTGCATCACTTCTCTCCCTCTGGAATTCCTACATTCTAATTAAATAATTCGTGGTGATAACTAGGTGACACCCACTCATCTAACTCCATTTCCGCACCTTAACTTAGATGCGAACTTAGGTGCCACCCACTATTTCGAGCTCAACTAGGGGATTTTGTAACCGCAGATTTTTGCGGTCAGTAAATTCCAGACCATGCCCTAGCTGGTGGAACTCAGACGGGTGTGGATAGGACGAGTGCGGATGGCACTCAATTACGGCAAGATCTCATACCACTGCCCGAAACACGTTTTTTATAGAGTAAAAATAGGAACTGGACCTACAGGATGAGTGGGTGGCACTGGATTTGATAACTACAACTAGGAAGCCTTATCGAAATGTCCGGAACTACTTATCAATTAAAGATTGAAATGTTATTGCTCCGAATTAATCACAAACCCCTCATTGTTCACTTAGTTTATGATGTTTATGATATTTATTGCAAGTAACGAAAGGGAATAGGCCTTGGAAACTAAGAGCCAAATCAAAAAATCAACATTTGAGCGCATCGAACCAACAGAACAACTGCTGGCTGAAATTGACGCTGCAAGTGAGGCTTTAGAAAGTTGTTCTCCTATCGAGATCCTTCAGTGGGCCGTCGAGCAATACGCCCCTCACTTTGCCATGGCGACAGCCTTTGGCCCGGAAGGCATGACAATGATTTACATGCTTTCGACCTTTGCTCCCGAAACTCCAATTTTCAACCTTGAAACAGGTTATCAGTTTCAGGAAACCCTGGACCTTCGTGAGCAGGTAAAGCAACGCTACGGAATCGAAGTTCAACTAGTCAGGCCTGAATTGGATGTGGTTGCTTATGAGGAGCTTTATGGTGGCCCTGTCTACAAATCAGACCCCAATAAATGTTGCTACGACCGAAAACTGTCTCTGCTAAAAAAAGTGGCCAATAACCTACACTGTTGGTCAAGTGCCATTCGACGTGATCAAAGCCCCGACCGCGCGAAAGCACCAATTGTTGGCTGGGATAAGAAATTCGGCCTTATCAAAGTTAGTCCGCTGGTCAACTGCACGAAAAAAGATATCTGGAAGATGATTATGGATAACGATATTCCATACAATCCTCTTCACGATCAGGGCTATCCTAGCGTTGGATGCTGGCCATGCACTCGTCCTATCGGAATCGGAGAAGACGAACGAGCCGGACGATGGAGTGGGACTGCTAAAACTGAATGCGGCCTTCATTCGATGGAGGACTAATGTGAATATCTCAGCAAAGACTGAATATGCATGCGTCGCGATGCTGGAACTAGCAAGCCGTTATCCAGATAATGTCCCTATACGAATCAAGGATATCTCCGATCGGCACGGGATTCCAAATCGTTTCCTGGTGCAAATCTTATTGCAACTCAAAGGAGCGGGACTGGTCGTAAGCATCCGCGGTGCATCAGGTGGCTATCGTCTTGCTCACGCTCCAAAAGATATATCCCTAGGTCAGGTAATGTCGATCATAGACGGCCATGCGGCAGAACTACATCAAAACGCTGAAAACTCTACTCCTCTTTCCGCTGTCCTACTATCCACCTGGGGATCAATTATAGATCAACAACAGACCCAGCTTTATGAAATCACATTTGCCGATCTTTTGGAACGGGCGGTTGGACAGTCTGAGGCAATGTACTATATCTGAAGTAAGAACCTGACTCGCTGCCAATTCGTCCTAGCTCAAACCGATGGTCCTGACGTGGTTTAGAGCCTGCTCTCCAGGTATTGAAGCGATCTTTCCATGATCTCTTACGGGTTGCTCTCTCTGTGATTCAGACATTCTAAGCTGCACTCAAGCTATCTACTTGACCATGGCGGAATCCGGAATTTAAACTAATGCTTTGAAGGCAAAGAATGATGTGCAGGCTATTGGAATAGCCATCTGTTCTCGTCAGTTTTGATTGCTATTCACGGCTTCAATTCATGCCCCCACAAAACCATAAAGACTAAACTCATGGCAACTCAAGTTCTTGACGTATACGATTCGGATGACCCTAGAAAGGTCATCCAAGTGGCTGTTGAATTGCTTCAAGACGATCAAGTCGTAGCCTTTCCAACAGAAACAGTGTACGGGTTAGGGGCAGCCTTGAATAATGTTTCTGCCATTGAGAAGATTTTTGAAATCAAAGGTCGTCCTGAATCACAAGTTTTAACATTAGCGATCAGCGATGCAAACGACCTCCCGAAGTTTTCGCCGGACTCCAGTAATTTGGCAAGACGTCTGGCTCGGCGATGCTGGCCCGGCCCTTTGACCATGGTTGTAGACGCAACCGATGCCAACAGCTTTATTCAGTCTCTTCCAGAAAGCGTTATCCCTTTCATAGCCCCTCAAGGCCTAGTAGGACTACGTGTGCCAAGCAACGAAGTTTTATTGACTGTTTTAGACGAATTACAAGAACCTATTGCCTTAACTAGTGCAAATAAAAGCGGCGAATCTGACGCAACTACGGCTCATGAAGTTGCTGAACAACTCGGTGACGACTTAAAATTGGTTGTCGATGGAGGCCCTACAAAGATTGGAACTCCATCCACAGTTATAAAGCTTGTTAATGACAAGATTACGGTACTCCGGACAGGCGCCATCGACAATGAAACGCTTGTCAAACTTGCTCAGCCAGAGATTACCATCATTTGTACGGGCAACACGTGCCGGAGCCCAATGGCTGCCGCATTGCTACAGGATAAATTAGCATCAACGCTTACGTGTACATCTGATTCTCTTGGAATTCGCGTGCAATCAGCTGGAATTGCAGCTTCGCCTGGCTCACCAGCTGCATTGCAAGCAGTCCAGGTCATGCATGAACAAGGAATCGACCTGAACGATCACGAAAGCCAACAACTCCATTACCAACTTGCTCGCAACTCAGACCTACTATTAACACTTTCAAATTCTCACCGACAAGCTATCATCGGTGAATGGCCGGAATTTGAAGACAAAACACATGTTCTGGATCCGAAGGGTGGCGATGTTGCAGACCCGTTTGGCGCATCGGTTGAAGTTTACGAAGCCTGTTCCCAACAAATCAACAATCACCTTGAGCAACGCCTGCCCGAGATATTGGGCTTGCAACCTCCGGAAAACCTATTTGGAGAAAACTAAGAAATGCACATCTCAGTCGGAAGCGATCATCGGGGCTTCAAAGTAAAAGCCAAGATTATTGAGCTCCTTGAGCGACTAGGCCATTCAACCAGTGACGCGGGAACGAATGACGATGGGAGCGTGGATTATCCGGACATCGCAAATACCGTCAGTCAAAGCGTTTCCGACGGAGCGAGTGACCGCGGCATACTCATCTGCGGCACAGGAATTGGGATGGCTATCGCTGCCAACAAACATAAAGGGGTGAGAGCTGCCACATGCCATGACACGGTAACCGCTGAGATGAGTCGTCGCCACAACAACTTAAACGTACTTTGTTTGTCAGCGGATTTATTTGGTGAACGCAGTGTTGAACAGCTTGTTTCCACCTGGCTTGAAACAGAATTCGAAGGGGGGCGTCATGAGCGACGACTCAATAAAATCGCCGATAAGGAAGCAAACTAATCGAGCCTTCAAGACGAACGCGACAAGCACGGTTCAGGCCGTGCTTTTTTATTGAATCTATGATCAACGATGCGTTCAGGTCGTAACGGTTATCACATTAAAACTCGTGAAAATGTCCGAGATTTACACTCGTAACGGTCACGACGAATACCTACCAGGATTATCTCCGGTTACGATACAAATGATGACATTTCAACCTTGTTAAGGTCGTCACTCCGATTACGATTCAAAGCATGGCAACTCAAGATTAAGCAGACCTGCCACCCAAAATCGGCATCCCCAAGAAGATTCAAGTTATCCATGTCCGAAGTAAGATTTCCAAAAAACGAAGTCGACCAGTTACTTCTCAATGCTCAGCTTCGAGATGAGCTCGAACCTTACATGGACGAATCTGTCGAACTTGTCGATGCATCTCAAATGTCCACTCAAGAAGAGAACCGTTTTCTACAGGCCATGCTTTGCTGGGAACGTTCCCCCGTCATCCCGATTAGCCAGTGGTTTGAACCAGAGCTTCAGCTGCCACCCCCTGATACGCTGTCAGATCGAAACTTGTCAAAAGTAATGTGGGACGCTCTGGATCGCCTTGCTGAACAACGAATCTACCTGCAGTGCACAGAGCATCTGTCTGATCGCCAACTCTATTGTGTGTTGTATCGCGACATTCTACCTGCCACAGAGAAAAAGTTGGATCTCCCTCAAAACGACCTCATTTGGAAACTGGTTGATTTGGAGTCAGATCCCGAACTATGGCTCACCTACTATGCAGACAGCGACGAACGCTACCAATGGGAATTCGAAAACAACCGAATCCCTCCGCCTTCTATCCAACCGCCCTTCAGTCGCAAGCTACCCGAACCTTTCTAACTTGGTGTTCACCGAAATCCAACTTGCGCAGTTGATCGACATAAGCTGAAATTGTCTGTTCGGCTGGAGTTCTGGCCTCATAGTCTTATAGAATAGTGGCAAGATAAGTTTTCAACGAATACCTATTCGTGGCTAAGACAGCCACTGAAAGACTGCGATATGTTCAAGCTAAGATTATTCTCTGCGGCACTGTTACTAATGGCGCTCTGTACCGCCGACTTCAGTATTAGCACTCTTCAAGCCCAACAGGAGATCCCTCAGAAATCTGACAAGATCCCTCAGGGACGATCTTTGTATATGGGCCGTGAGATCGCTCAAACCATGCATTACACGGGAGCTCCCTGGTTAATCCGTGAAAACCGTGAAAACGAAGAGCGTTGCTCACTGATGCTAGCTAATCTCAACATTAAAACTGGAATGACGATTTGTGACATGGGGTGTGGCAATGGTTTTTATTCATTACAACTAGCTAAAATGGTTGGGCCGGACGGAGAAATTCTGGCTGTGGATGTTCAGCCTCAGATGCTCTATCTTCTTCGGGGCCGAATGGAGGCAGAAGCGATTGAAAATGTGACACCGATTCTGGGCTCGTTCCACAATCCTCACCTGCCTAAGAACAGAGTCGACTACATACTAATGGTCGATGTCTATCATGAGTTATCTCATCCTGAAGTCATGTTGAAGTATATGCGTGAGAGCCTCAAAGAAGACGGCCAAATTGTTCTACTTGAATATCGTGAAGAAGACCCAAAGGTGCCTATCAAGCCGTTACACAAAATGAGCAAAAAACAAATCCTGAAAGAGTATACGGCTAATGGATTCAAGTTAAACAGTGAATTCGACAAGCTACCTTGGCAACACATGATGTTCTTTGGAAAAGACCCTGACTGGGAAAAGTAAGGGCCGAAGTAATCCGGAAATCTAGATTTCCCACAGCAACACCAGTGAGTAAGTAAAGTCGTTTGGCTTGTTGTCTCCCGGCGTGCTGTCATAACGATCTAGTGCAGCCAGTTTCAAGCTCCACCCATGCTGTTCGTCCAGCACGATTCTCCAAGAAGCTTCAGCTTCGATACGAAACTCGGTAAAGTTAGACCAGTCTGGGAAATAATCAACATCCGCTTCAAGGCGTTGCCGAGAGGTAAGCTGTTTCTCAAGAATCACCCCAAAAACGGCCTCCGGTACAATCGAATCTTCCGGAGCTCCGATTTCCTGAGAAATTCCAGCCCCAAATTTCCAACTCAATTGTGTGGTATCACTGTCGACAAACAACTTTTGAATACCTCCGTTGGCAGTTAGCCGTAAATCAAACGGGCGAAATTCATCATATTCCAAGCCTAATTCAGCGAACCAACTTAAACTATTCCCGTCTCTTAACCACTGATGTCCCACATCAAATAGAGTGTGGTTTTTATTGACGACATTATTAGCCTTGGACCGAACGTAGTCTAAATCGATTTCCAACTCACCCAATCGGGTATCACGTTCAAGTTCCAGGCTGGCAAAGACTCTAGACGTCTTTGTATTACCTGTCGTTCCATGCCCCCCAAACTCCAGAGTCCCATCCCAAACTGTCTTATCGATTCGAATGGTAGGCACCCAAAATTCCAGATTCTCGCTAACCACATCCACTTCCTCTTCCGGAAACGGACGTCGGTGTTCACCAGGCTTTAACCGTGCAATACTGGGCCCTAAATTACGAACTCCTTGGCTCCAATCGGGCGAATAGATCGCTTCGCGACCCTGTGGATGTAGTAATATCGGTTGTTGAGCAGAGATAACATTGCTGCCCCCAATCCATGCGTATAGGCATAGAAAGGCGAACCAGACATATCTTAATCTCGACATCAGAATTGAATGCTGACTATTGACTTCGTTCCAAAGAAAAACCGATTGGAACTTGTACTAAATCCGCCTTATCAACTCAAGACAAATCCTATTTGTTGACTACATACTAAGGAGGAGAGATAACGTTAAGAAACTCTCAATTGAGTATAGAGGTCTGCGATACGGCGTGTAATCAGTCCAGGAATTCCATCGCCAATCTGATTCCCATCTACTTTGATCACTGGAACAATCTCGGCAGCGCTGCCAGTTAGAAACACTTCTGCAGCTGAATATACATCATCGAGTGTCATTCTGGATTCCATTACTTGAATTCCGTCACCGGCCGCCAATTCCATCACTGCCCCACGGGTAATGCCTTCTAGAACGCCAGCTTCGACCGGGGGAGTTAATAATTTACCGTCCCGAACGATAAAGATATTATCTCCAGTACATTCGGCAACTTCCCCCTGATGGTTCAACATCAAAGTTTCCACGCACACTGCCGCCAAGCCTTCAATTTTGGCAAGAATGTTATTCAAATAATTGAGAGATTTAATACGAGGATCCAGTGCGCCGGGATGATTACGAATCGTTTTGGCTGTAACGATCTCCAAGCCGTTCTGATAGAATTCCTCCGGATACAGCGTAATGAAATCTGTAATGATCACTATATTCGGAGTTGGACACTTATTTGGATCTAATCCCAATGTGCCTTCGCCACGAGAGATGACCAGACGAATATAACCATCCTCGATTTCATTAGCGGCTAATGTGGCATTAACGGCATCGGACATCTCTTCTTTGGTCATAGGTATTTCCAGCTGAATACGTTCAGCCGAATCCCATAGACGATCAAGATGCTCTTTCATTCTAAAAACAGAGCCCGCGTAACTTCGCATGCCCTCAAACACCCCATCACCGTACAAAAAACCATGATCATAAACACTGACCTTGGCATCTTCTTTGTTGTAGAGCGTTCCGTTGATATAAACTTTCAGCGTCATAATCTATAAACTGCTAACAGTGATTTCTGTTTCGTTTAATTGCTCACCCAGCGGTGGCAAAGATATTATTTTAGACAGCCGAGCAACTCTTGAGTACCTGTCAGCGGTACTTAACTCTGAAACGAAACCGATTCAACTTTACCTTCGGCCAGACGCACTGTACGATCAGCCTGTGCGGCTATAGACATGTCGTGGGTCACCATGACAATCGTAACGTCATAAGCTGAATTGAGTTCATGAATAATCTCCATAATCTCTTCACCAGCTGCCCGATCGAGGTTTCCCGTTGGCTCATCTGCCAATAGCAAGCGAGGATTGGCCATCAAGGAGCGTGCGATAGCAACACGTTGCATTTCACCGCCGGACATTTCCCGCGGACGATGCTTAAGTCGGTGGCTCAAACCTACAAGATCAAGAAGCTCTTTTGCCCGTTGGCGAAATTTTCGACGCTGGAGCGTGTATGAAATAATGCCATGATGAATCATCACCGGCATTAAGACATTCTCCAATGCAGTAAGCTCCGGCAGTAAGTGGTAAAACTGGAAGATCATCCCAATATATCGATTGCGAAGGATATCTCTCGATGAAGCCGGTAAATTGTCGATCCGATTCTCTTCAAAATAGATTTCTCCCGTATCAGGCTGATCAAGAGTAGCGAGCAAATGCAACAATGTACTTTTGCCTGAACCACTGGCTCCGACGATGGCCTGAAATTCTCCTTCCACGACCTCAATATCGACTCCGTTAAGTACGGGGACTTCGACTTTCCCCTTACGGTAGCTTTTGGTAACTCCAGAAGCATGTAATACGACCGGTGCCTTTAACAGACGCGGATGCAATGAACCGCGGGACGATGCCATTGCAGGTTGAGATTCGGGATATGCCAGTTCAAACGCACTACTCATATCGAAGAGCCTCCACGGGATGAAGCTTGGCTGCCTTACGAGCTGGAAGAATACTTGCGATCACGGCAATTGCAATTGCTCCCACAACCACCCAAACGCATGTAACTGGATTTACGATGACTGGAATTTGATTGAAATAATAGATAGTGGGATCAAAGACCTCCTGTCCTGTCACCTTTTCTATCCAACCCGCGATCGTATTTATATGTTCTACGAACAGCAATCCCAGAACCAAACCAACGCCCGAGCCAACGGTCCCGAGAGATAAACCATACCCCAGAAAAATACTCATCACGCCACCGCTTGGAGCTCCCAAACTTTTCAATATTCCGACATCCCGAGTCTTTTCCACAACGATCATGAAGAAAGTCGCCAAAATACCAAAGCCAGCGACCGCAATAATTAAAAACAGCAAAATATTCAAAATTGTGGTTTCTAATTGCACGGCTGCAAGCAAGGGCCCCTGCATGTCGCGCCACGTTTGAATCTGATAGCCAAACTGTTGCACTGGAAATCGGGCCTGCAGCTTTTGCTTAACGACATTCAGGTCTGCTCCGGCTTTGAGTTTTAGCTGGATCGTCGAGACACTCTTAGTGCCTGACTGTACATCCACCATTCCCCGTAAGTCCTGAATCTTAGACAACGGGACAAAAGCAAATGAAGAATCATATTCACTCATTTCACTTTCATAGAAATCAACAATAGTAAAACTGTCACTCACGGCTTTTGGAGGTTGCCCTGAATTAGGAACAGTAATTTTCACATCATCCCCGGGTAAGGCAAAGTAATAATCCATCACTTCACCGTTTGTGTCGCGTCCACGGAGACTACAAATGGAAATTCCAAGAATGATACCGGTATGCTGCTCGGTGGAAGGATCGAATACCAATTGCGGTTCGTCAAGAGCCTGAAACGGAACACCAGGAACTTCTCCTTCGACCAAACCGTCAACAGTCTCCCCCCGCCCTTCTACTCCACTGTCGTCCACGAGCGGAAAAGGTGAAGGTGGAATATCATTGGCATCAAACTCCAGAACATTCGTAGTCAAATCGTTTGTTTGACTTTCAACAGCCTGCTGCTCCCATTCAGCAGAGACTCGCCGCCGCGCCCACCCGGATACCGGAAAACGATCTCGTTTACCCCGACCATAATCATTCTCTTTGAGCAGAAAATTGAGTTGCCTTCGGTTCTCCGGATGCAGCAGATACTTTGAAAAGTCAGACACTTCTCCATAAGTCTGCTGGTCGATGCCAATGAGTGTGATGGGCTGAGTGATCCATTGCCCTTGAATATTGTCTCTGAAATTAATCATAGCGGGAATTTGAATAGCAGCCGTCATCGCTTCGATGTCGTCACCAGCGATTTGCTTGATTTCATTTACATGCCACTCAGGATCTGGCAAGCCATTCAGATCATGACTGCGAATAACAATATCCGATAGAATGCCATGCAGTCGCTTATGCATTTCGTCGCTGAAACCTGCCATGACGCTGTTTACGACAATTAACGTTGCGACTCCCAACGTCACACTAACGATTGATGCGAGCGCAATATAGCGGCTTTTTAGATATCGCCATGAGAGTAAAAGTTTATACATTGCCAATCCTTCGGCGTGTGTATTTCCCTGGCTGTTATTATCCGTCGGTAAACACTCTACTCATTAGAGAATCCACCCGATCAACCAGCTTTGAACTAGGGCTTATTTTATTATTCTGGGCGTAATAAAGGAAATAGTATTACGTCTCTAATTGTCTGAGAATTCGTTAATAGCATCACCAATCTGTCGATTCCGATCCCCAGCCCGCCCGCAGGAGGCATTCCATATCGCAAAGCCCGGATAAAATCATTATCCATTTTGGCCATTGAGTCTTCTTCGGAAAGCCCATCCAACTGTGTCTTAAATAGTTGTTCCTGCAAATCAGGGTCATTAAGTTCTGTATACGCGTTCGCTATTTCCATGCCTCGCACAAATAATTCAAATCGCTCAGCAATCTCCGGATTTTCACGTTTACGTTTGGTGAGCGGGCAAATACTGGCAGGATAGTCGATAACAAATACCGGCCCTTCCAAAGCATCCTCGACCTTTTCTTCAAATACTTCATTTTTAATTACATCTGGATGCCGTCCTTCAATCTCAATGCCTATACCACTGGCATATTCTGCAACCGCTGCAGCATCAGATGGATCGACGCCCGTGTGTTTCTCGAATAAATCGTTATAAGTAGCTCTTTGGAACGGCGGAGTAAAGTCAATTTCATGCTCGCCAAACGGCAGAACATACTGATCACCAATGGCATCAATTGCATCGACAATTATTTTTTCCGTGAGATCCATCATCGAGCGATAATCACCAAAGGCCTGATAGACTTCAAGCATTGTGAACTCCGGATTGTGTCTCGGGCTGATTCCTTCATTTCGATAGACGCGGCCCAGCTCATACACCCGCTCCAATCCGCCCACGAGTAGACGCTTTAAATGCAATTCTAGCGCGATTCGCAGATAAAGCTCGAGATCAAGGGCATTATGATGGGTTACAAATGGCCGAGCCGCTGCGCCCCCGGCAATTGAATGCAATGTAGGCCCTTCAATCTCTGCAAAATTCTCATCCGCTAATGACTGACGAATCGACTGAACAATCTTAGTGCGATTCAAGAACCGTTGTTGAACTCCATCGTTGTACGCCAAATCCACATAACGCCGTCGCTGACGCAATTCAGGGTCGGTCATTCCCAGATGTTTGGCCGGAGGAGGCTCGATAGACTTGGTGAGAAAGTGAAGTTTTTCCGCGAAGATCGTTAGTTCACCGGTATTCGTGACTCCTAGTCGTCCGTCTACGCCAATGATATCGCCCAGGTCAAAGAGTCCTGCCAACTCAAAGTCTGCATCGCCAACTTGCTTCTTGCCAATAAACAGTTGGATACGACCGCTCCAATCCTGAATATCGATAAAGCAAAGTTTGCCTTTGTCACGTTTTAGCATGATACGACCGGCAGCCCGAACTGTCGGCCCAATCTCAGCTCCAGCGCCTTGTTCAGAACGCCACTCACGCATATTCACTCGTTCTTCCGGATCATCATTCAATTCCGGCAATTCCACTAAAGTACCATCCTCTTGTTGGTACTTCACTTCGTCGATACGAGCCCGGATTTCGCGAACCAGAAGCCGATCATCAAATCGCTCCCCCCATGGATCGAGGCCTAATTCCTCAATTTTGCGCATCTTTTCTCGTCGACTAGCGACATGCATTTTTATGTCGTCAATACTTTCGGATTCAACGTCAGGATTGTCTGAGGGAATGTCGCTCATGCGAGATACCTTTGGGCTCGTTTAGCAATTCAGTATGATTCAAGCTCATTATTTTATGGCAATCTAAGAGGTCTGTAATCCCCAATTTCGTTACCGGCGGTAATTGGCAACCTTTGATCTTACTCCAGGAATTATTCGGCTGGCATTTTCGAAGTAGATTTGCCTGAGCACACGTGGAGGTAAGCTGATTCCATAGATTCTCCAAAATCCCTGAGGAGGGAACTCTTTTTCTGAATACGGAAAATACTCGTCGTAAGTTTCCAGAAAACGCCAGTAAAAAGTTAGACGCAATTCGGGCCATGGGCCATCAGTTCCAAAGAGTATGCGGTTGGAGTATTGAAGAAAAAACTGTCGGGCGGTGTAAGGCTGCCGACCTAACTCTCCTATGCGAGATGCAATCTCAATATACAGATTGGGATACTTCTCTAGCCATTCCGCCACAGTGGCCAAATCCTCGGACGAATTTGCCATGTGAGCTCCAATAAAAGTGGTCTCGGGATGTCGCTGGATGACACGATTACGAGCTCGCAACAAGGACTCGCGACTTGGGTATTTATTTGGCGGGAAGCTCCATTCAGGATGTCGGAACAACTCTTCCCAACGCTCGTTGGTCTCATCAATGGGATGGAAAAAGGCTATCGGATCTGCCGTATGAATGATTACCGGAATTCCAAGTTGCCCGCATGCTGTCCAGATCGGATCCCATCGCGGGTCATCGATGGTTATGAGTGAACCGTCTGGATTCCGATAGCTTAAGCCGAACTGTTTGTATAATTTGAGGCCGCACACACCATGTCCGACAGCGAGCTGTAACTGCCGAGCAGTCTTTTCGCCAAAGCCCGGTTGGTGGCATGCCCAAGTCGAGGGATCATTCTCGTCTCCCTCGCCCCGCCAATCTACATTGGCAAACACGGCGAATCGATCGGGATACTTCGTGCCAACATATTCGAGATGAGTATCAAGGGTATCGCCAAGTTTCCCATCTAGGCTGCAACAGACTGCAATGTTGTGCTTGTCCATCAACTGTACATAGTCATCCAGTTTCCCCAAATCATGATTCAAGCGATGTCGAAAGTGGGTATGCACATCCACAACGGGAAATTGAGCTCTTTCCAGTAGTGTTTGTTTCACCTTGAGAGTGGGTTTAGGGCGAAATTTCCCCAACGTCAAGTTTCGCCCATCACGCCCATCCAGGCTTTCCAATTGAGCGAAAACGGGAATAGATGTCCAAAACAGGATTACCAGTACATTAAATGCTTGCAGGAACTTGGTCTTTTCCGGGGCAGTTACCATATCGATCTCCTCTAAAACTTCTCGTCGTTCCCAAAACGAAGTAAAATGGAACAAGCTCATTATGCCTGATATATCCTCAGCCTGTAATCGCCCCGATGAAACCCGAACACACTCAACGTCAAACGGATGCGGATCAGCATCGCTCGCAACAATTAAGCATGCAGCCAACTGACAGCCCGGCCGAACTACCGGGCTACGAGCTTTCGCGTCGTCTTGGCTCAGGTGCTTATGGTGAAGTCTGGATTGGGATCGACAAAAATACAAACCGCCAAGTTGCCATTAAGTTCTTTAACCATCGATCCGGCGTTGACTTCCAATTACTGGACAAAGAGGTCGAAAAACTGGTTTCTTTGGCGACCGCCCGGCACGTCGTACAACTGCTTGAAGTTGGCTGGCACCATGAACCTCCATATTACGTCATGGAATATCTCGAGCAGGGATCTTTGGACGCATTCATTGAGGAACGATCTCCCATTGATTTGGAGCAGTGTTTACAGCTCTTCGAAGACATTGCCATCGGTATGTCTCACGCGCACGCGAAAGGCATACTTCATTGCGATCTAAAGCCAGCCAATATCCTGCTGGATCCAGAGGGAAATCCTCGACTGGCCGATTTTGGGCAATCTCGCTTAAGCACAGATCAATCGCCTGCATTAGGCACATTGTTCTATATGGCGCCAGAACAGGCTGATCTTACGGCTGTACCTGACATTCGCTGGGACGTTTATGGGCTCGGAGCAATTCTATTTACTCTGATCGAAGGCAAGCCTCCACATCACCAGCAACAGCGACTGCGTGAAATCGAAGATGCAGGGAATCTGGAACAACGACTAACCGCCTATCGGTCAGCTCTGGCTAATGCCGCTCATCCACTTGAACAGATGACGCGTTCGATCGACCCGGCTCTGCAGACCATTTTGGCTAACTGTCTAGCAACGAATCCGGAACAACGATTTCGGTCTGTCGGTGACATTCTCTCAGCACTCGAACAGCGTAAACTTGCACAAGCTCGTCGACCTCTCAACATTCTCGGACTGTTTGGCCCGCTGCTTTTGCTCGCCCTGATGGTTCTATTTGGTGGCAAGTGGTATCGACAGGCAGTCGAAGACGCCGAGCAGGCTGTTCGTGGCCGTGTTTATGAAAGCAATGCCTGGGTTTCACGCCACGTTGCATTGTCAGTCGAAGAGGAATTACGCAATTACTATCAAATTATTGAATACGAGGCTTCTCAGCCCGAGTTACAAAAGCAACTCCGTACTGTCCTCGCTTCTCCAGTGCTTCAACAAGTTCAACGTAATCGACAACCGTTCAGTACAATCACCAACAATCAGAAGGCCTTTGTCCAGGAAGAGCATCGAATAGCGTTTGACCAGTACCTCCAAGAGCGACTCGACATTTATTCTGGCCGAGTCCAATCAGATGAATCAAATCCAAAGCTCGCCAGTTTGTTCGTCATAGGATCTGAAGGTGACATGCTTTCGATTGCGTATGACGAACCCGTGCTAACTCAGTCGGTAGGTCGCAACTACTCGTTCCGAACTTATTTTCACGGGCAGAGCGAAGATTTATCAAGAGACACCACGCCATCGAAAGTTAGGCCTATCACCTACACACACCTATCCGCAGCATTTCAAAGCACGACTACAAAGCGATGGAAAATCGCTATCTCCACGCCGGTTTACAAAGACGACTCCCAAAAGGAATTGCTCGGCATCATTGCACTTACTCTTAATCTGGGTGATTTTTCTTATCTCCGAAGCGATCAGATCGAAAACCAGTTCGCTGTATTTATTGACGGAAGAAGACAAACTTCGAACAACCAAATACAAGTGCAAGGCACCATTTTGCAACATCCGATTATGGACGAGTTAAACAATCCTACGATTGAGCCCTTCCGTATTGATGGCAAACAGTTGCAACAGTTGCTGCAAGGCCGGGAGCAACTTTATCTGGATCCCGTTGGGCAAGCTCAGGGCCGACCTGAATACGCAAAATACAATGGTGAATGGATCGCTGTCATGGCTAACGTACGATTGCCCGGAAAATCTTCAACCGATTCCGGGGCTCCAATCGAATCCGACGTTAATCGTAAACAGAGTGAACTACTGATACTGATACAGGAAAGCTATCAGGATGCGACGACCCCCATTCGCGAATTGGGAACGAAGTTGATTTTGGAAGGCATCATTACGGCGATTGTACTTTTGATAGCCGTAACTACTCTCTGGCTATTTGTCTTACGCAGGTTCGCAGCAATGCCTACCAGTAAAATCTAATCAACTTTAGATGGCAATAAGATCTTTAATGACATGGCCATGTACATCAGTCAGCCTACGTTCAATTCCGTTGTGATAGAAAGACAGGCGTTTGTGGTGCAGTCCCAATAAATGCAGAATCGTCGCGTGGAAGTCGTAAACCGTCGAAACATTTTCGACGGCCCGATAACCAAATTCATCTGTCGCGCCGTACTCAAACGGAGCTTTAACGCCGGCCCCCATCATCCAGGCCGTAAATCCGGAGGGATTATGATCCCGACCACTGGCCCCAGCCTGAAAGGTCGGCATCCGTCCAAATTCTGTTGTCCAGACGACCAACGTGTCATCCAAAAGGCCTCGTTGTTTCATGTCTGTCAGTAATCCGGCAACAGGCTGATCCAAAATCGGACCATGTACGCTGTATTGGTTTTTCAGTTGTTTATGTCCATCCCAGTTACTCGTGCCTTCTCCTCCCGTTTGATAGGATCCGTTGAAAAGCTGAACAAACCGAACCCCCTTTTCGATGAGCCGCCGAGCCAGCATGCAGTTTCGAGCGAATGATGCTTTCAACGGATTCTGAGTGTCATCGGCACCATATAGCTTCATAATATGTTCCGGCTCTGATTGCATATCACTTACTTCCGGCACAGACAATTGCATACGAGCGGCAAGCTCGTAGCTAGAAATACGGGCTGCAAGCTGAGTATCTTCGGGGAACCGCTCCAAATGTTTCTCATTAAGACGTTTAAGAAAACTACGCGTTTTGGAATCCGTTTGAGACGAAATACCTTTAGGTGGCACAAGATTTTCGATCGGTTTGGATGCATTAAAGTCCGTCCCCTGAAAGGCCGCTGGTAAAAAACCGGCTCCCCAATTATTCACACTGGACTGAGGTGTGCCTCTGGGGTCTGAGATCGCTACAAAAGCTGGAAGGTCATCAACTTCACTACCCAAGGCATAAGTCACCCAGGCTCCGATACTAGGAAAGCCATCCAAGGTAAAGCCAGTCGACATATAATTCTCACCAGGCCCATGGGTATTTGTTTTACTGGTTAAGGAGTGAATAAATGCCATCTCATCTGCATGTTCACCAATGTGATCCACCAGCGTCGAGATCATCTTGCCAGATTGGCCTCGAGGTTTGAACTCCCACGGACTCCGTGTCAGATTCCCCTGTTTCCCCTGGAAAGTTACAAGATCGTTCCCGCCGGGCATTGGCTGGCCATTGCGTTTGATCAATTCAGGTTTGTAATCAAAAGTATCCAGATGTGAACAGGCACCTGAGCAAAAGATCATTAAGACATTTTTAGCTTTCGGTGTAAAATGGGAGTTTCTTCGAGCATTAGGATTAGCTGCTTGAATCTGAGGTCGGATCGGCTCCCCCTCCTCATCTACATCTTTGGCCAAAACATTATTTTGACTGAGCAAACCTGCCAGACCGACGGAACTCAGTCCATAGGCCATACTACCCAACGACGCACGTCGACTTAGCAAGTGACGGCCTGCCAATTCCCTGGGATCCACAATACTCATAATCTACTTTCTGACTTCTTCAAAATGTTGCCATTAGTGAACGAACACAAATTCGTTGGCATTAAATATTGCTCGGCAGAACTGGGCTAGCCCCACTTCTTTGACAAAAGAGGTGGCTTCCTCCACTTCATCCTGTTGCGGTTGACGTCCGAAAGCCCTGAGCATCACGTATTGCACCTGACTTGCATGATCGTTTGGAAACTGTTCGGTCAGATACTCCGACAGAATTTCACATTGCTGTAAAACAAAAGTGGAATTAAAAAGGTTGAGAGCCTGAAGTGGAGTAGTCGAACGGCTACGTTTATCCACGACTTGGCTGGCATCAGGGCAATCAAAAACTCCGAAAACGGCGTCCTTTTCCTGCCGGACTTTGGTCATGTAAATCATCCGACGCCAATGCTCAGGTCCAAATTCTTTAAGCGGGAAATAGTGCCGGACGTTTTCTGCCTGAACCTCAAACCCCGGAAAACCACTTCCTCCCATTTGCTTATTAAGCGAACCGCTAACCTGCAAAATGCTATCGCGAATGACTTCGGCTTCCATGCGCCGAGGTGGAAACCTCCAAAGCAACCTTGCGCTGGCATCTACAGATAAGCCCTGTCTATCTGGACGACTTGATTGCCGGAAGGTTGCCGAATTCATAATCAAGCGATGGATATGTTTTAGGCTCCAGTTGTTCTCCATTAATTCAGATGCGAGGTAATCCAGCAACTCGGGATGAGTCGGTAATGTGCCAGCCACTCCGAAATCACTCGGAGTATCGACAATTCCCGTTCCAAAGTGAAACTGCCATAATCGATTAACGATTACCCTTGCTGTCAGCGGATTGTCTTTACTCGCCACCCATTCGGCATATGCCAGTCGCCGCTGAGCATCGGTTGACTCCTGCGTCAGCCCAAGCGTCCCGAAAACCTCCAAAGCATCAGGCAGCACAGCTTCACGCGGAGCATTAAAATCTCCGCGATACAAACGATAGATAACCTCTGGCTGAACAAATGTTCCAACATAGGCTTTGGTACGGTTGCCTAATTGTTCAAGTTCTCGTTGATGAGACTCCAACGTTGAAAGCTTCTTTTCCATCTCCCGCTGAACCTTTGCGGGCAATGGGGAGAAATCATAGATGATTCTTGTACGCTTAGTGGCAGACTGAAACGGTGCACGGTCAGCGCTGGAAACTACCTGTTTCCAGTTCTGACCATCTACTGAAACATCAAACCGATACTCGGTGGAAACTCTATCTTTAAATTTCCCTTCCCGGTCTCTGGACCATTCGATACTTGTAATTTCCCTGGTTGCAGGCAATTCAATCTGCGCCCAGCCTCGACCTTTCGTATTAGATATCCAACTATATTGATTTCCAAATTTTCCGTCATTAAGGTGTTCAATCTGATGAATTTCGTAGCCGGGCAGGTTGCTAGAAGCTGTTGCTTTAGCTCCTAAACTCGCCAATCCAACATTGTCAGCACCGGAAAACACAGAGATTTCATCGATACAAGGTTCACTGGAAGACGTTGCCTGAACGGTCATTCGTATATATTTTGCGTCGACTGCAGCAAATACCTCGCGATTCATTTGAGCAGTCACCGCTTCGCGAAATGCCGGTCGCGTTGGCTGATGCTGGGTATCGCTATCCGAAGCCGGTTCGAGAACCACAACGTCCGTCGTCAGTGCGATGGACTCACTTTGCTTACGCACGATCAATGTCGTCTTTGGTGTAAGTTCGTGAACTCCAGCATTGTATAAACCACTCCATAACGGAGCCCTGGTAGATGGAACCGTGCCATCCGCAAATTCATGCTGATTGACTTCAGCAATGACAGTTTGATCCTCCAATGTTGTCAAATCACCATCATGGTCCAAAACATATTGAGCATCCGTTGCATGTGTATCAAACCCGGTTCCCCACGATATCCAAATTCGTTTTTTCCCACGAGAAACCAGATGGTATTGGCCTAAATCTGCGGGTTGTTTGTGATCCCACCAAATATAGGAGCCCCCACTGATATTACCTATCCTGTTAGCATCACCGGCATCGCTCAAATGACCTCTGGCAATTCCTGCGGGATTAGTACCCGTCCCATTCCGAGGAATCAACTCCTCAAACCGGCGTGTTCCCGGCCTTCCTTTCTCAGTTTCGTCAATCTGTACCATGGTTCCCATCGGAACAAAGATAAAGTCCGCAAGTTCAGATTCCAGCCTGCGAATCTCTTTGGTCAAAAATGACTCGCGTTCAAGTTGTTCTCTGCCAGGCTTTAGTGATCTGTCTCCGTGCCGCACACCAGCGAAGACCGCCTGCATGGCATAATAATCTCGTTGTGTGATAGCATCAAATTTGTGGTTATGACAACGTGCACAGCCAATGGTGAGCCCCAGAAACGTTGTTCCAGTGGCATTTATGTAGTCAGCCAACTCATCCTGACGTTGCATTTTGGTTAAATTAGCATCCTGGCTTTTGACAAGATCGTTGGGCCCAGCGACCAAAAAACCAGTGCCCAAATCGTTCCCAACTTGATCTCCCGCCAATTGCTCTTTAACAAATAAATCGTAGGGCTTATCTGAATTAAATGCGTCGATCACATAGTCACGATAATGAAATGCATTGGGTCTTTCACGGTTGACTTCGTATCCAGTCGTTTCTCCAAAACGAACCAGATCCAGCCAATGGGTAGCCCAGCGTTCACCGAAATGCGGGCTATCGAGAACCGCTTCCACTAAATCGTTATACGACTCCTCGCTCGCGTAAAGTTGCATCTGTTCCGGAGTCGGAGGCAAACCATGATTTATCAATGTTAACCGTCTGAGCAAGTCCAGTGGTTTTGCTGCACTCGAAGGCGATAGCCCTTTTTCCGCCAGCTTTGTGAGAATGAAGTGATCGATAGCATTTTTTGGCCAGACTAATTGTGTTGTCGGAACCTGTGGTTTTACGACGGGCTGAAAAGACCAATGGTCGGAGGTTATTTTTACAGCGTCAGCCTGACCGGGCCAATCAACCCCCTGATCAATCCAAGTCCTGAGAATCGAGATTTCATTCCGGTTTAGGCCATCAGCTTCCGGAGGCATTTTCAAATCATCGTGTGTCCCGGCCACAATCTGTATCAAAAAGCTATCTGCTCCTTTGCCCTTTTGAATTGCAGGTTCACCCAGATCACCCCCACGTAACAACGACGCTTTAAGATCTACTCGTAGACCACTCTCTTGAGTATCCTCTCCGTGGCATTCGATACAATGTCGTTCAAAAATTGGCTGAACTTCTTTCACAAAATCGATCTTGCGATCTAAAGCAGCAGGTATTTGCTTCTCTTGGGCAGGAACCTCAGAGATTCCGACAATGAGAACCAAAGCACAACCCAATAGTACGTTGATGTAAATACGAGCCAATTCTTAAGTCCATGTCTGTTTATGATGCAAAGTATATCTATGACAGTATTTTAGTCTCTACTGAGTTCACAATTCCACTACGGGAATTCAATAAAACCTATCCCACTAATCGCTTACGCAATCAGGTGTGGATCAATGCCTAAACTTTACGGTCATTAACAGCTAAAATAAAGAACGAAGCTTGTTAGGGGAGTTCATTTGTAATGCCATATTTAATCGCCCAGGGAAAACAGCCCCACCAACGTTGGCGTCGGCTTGTTCCCGAAGCAACCAAAGTGAGTCTTGGCAGGACGACCCCACGGTGGAATGTGCCCTGGGACACACAAATATCCAGAGTCCATGCCTATCTTCAACTGAAGGGTGACATCCTTCAGGTCCACAGCGACGAATCTGCGAGCAATGCGATTTATTTTCAAGGCCACGAAAGTAAAGCATTTGAACTGCAATTAAATCAACATTTTGTGATCGGAGAAACCAGTTTCACACTAGTCTCCTCTCAACTGGCAGCATCACTAATTCCGGAATCTCCGGCCGCGGAACAAACGTTTTTACTGTCGGACTTACACAAAATACCTTTTGAAGAAACTTCTCATCGAATCGAACTACTTGCAAAACTTCCGGCCATTATAGCCTCCGCCTCTGATGAGCAGGAACTTTTATCCAACATGGTGGATTGGTTATTTCGAGGCATTTCCCGAGCTTCAGGAATTGCCGTCGTAAGACAAATTGCCGATCAGAACGAAGCGGTGGAAATCATGCACTGGGATTTCCGTGGACGAAAGGACGGCTATTTTAGTCCCAGTCAGGCATTGATTAACCAGGCCATCAAGTCACAACTCAGTACAATTCATTTCTGGAACCAAGACGGCGCATCTGAATACACAGAGTTTCAAGGGATCGATTGGGCATTCTGCATACCGATGCAGGGTGATGCCTGCCCAAACTGGGGAATTTATGTAGCCGGGAAAACTGATAGCACCTCGAAGCTTGGCCGTGACTCATTAACTCAGTTTGAAATCAAACAGGATATGAAGTATGCGGAGTTAGCTTCTTCGACTTTGAGTCACTTACGCTCTCTAAAGAATCTTGAACGAATGCAGGCTCATTTCCAACAGTTCTTCCCAGATGTAGTCGTCGAAGCGTTATTAAGTGGGGCCTCCGAAGACCTACTTAAACCTCGCGAATCTGATTTGAGTGTTATGTTCTGTGATCTGTCAGGTTTCAGTAATGTCAGCGAAGATTCGGCCACCGATCTCATGAATTTGTTACAGCAAACCAGCGATAGTTTGACATTGATCACTCAACAGATTCTGGGGCACGATGGGGTCATTGGTGACTTTCACGGCGATGCTGCGATGGGTTTTTGGGGCTGGCCAGTCGCGGGTACTGACCAATCTCATGCGTTGAAAGCATGTGCTGCGGCTTTGGATATCATGGCATCTTTTACTTCTAATAACACATTCACTGCAAAAATTGGAATCGGGTCTGGCACTTGCGTCGCAGGTGAAATTGGATCAAACCATCAGGTCAAAGTGTCGGCATTAGGTCCTGTGGTCAATCTGGCTTCCAGACTGGAATCGATGAACCGCCAATTTGGTACCTCGATTTTGATTGATGACCGTACAGCGGAATTACTTGGTGAACATCTCAAACAAGCAGTCGTCATTACACTCGGCCAGGTACGTCCATACGGGATGGAGCGAGCGGTTCGAGTCTCTACCATACTCCATGGCGAAGACATTCATGGATTACAAGACTTGCTCGAAAAATACAGCAGAGCGTTAGCAGCTGTTGAATCAGGTGACCTGCCTCAGGCTCACAGCCTTCTATTAGAGATTACAGCTGCCAAAGAGCCCTCGCTAGGATTCGCTCATGTTTTGCTTGGCCATATTGAGTTACATATGACATTAGCCAACAAAACAAACATGGGACTCCAAAAATCGGAGCCCCATATAATTCACTTGGCGATCAAATAAGGCCGGCTCACTCGGTAATACGCGCTCCCATTGATTTGAGTGCATCCAACTGAGCTTTCACGCCGTCTGTTAGCGGATTGCCTGAAATATAGATCTTCCAGAACGGTGAAAAACGCTTTTGCCCCTCACTGTCCGCCTTGGCCATTTCCACTAACACGGCCAAATCTGAGACCTTGTTGTCATTGATAAATAGATACTTTAATTCCGTGTATGCCTTTAACGGTGCCAAATCCGTAATCTCATTACCTCGCAAATCAAGAGAAGAAACTCTAGTTAATCCTGCAATCTGATCAAGCGAATTCAATTTGTTGCCGTTCAGATAAAGAGACCACAGCTTTTTGTGCTCTGCGATCGGTGTCAAGTCAGTCAGTTGATTGTTAGCCAGATAGAGTGAACGCAAAGCGCCCAATTCCTTTAGCGGAGCAATATCAGTGATCTGGTTCCCGGAAAGTTTGAGATATTGCAAATTTGTCAAACCAGCCACAGCGGTCACGTCGGTAATCTGATTGTCAGCAAGATTAAGGGACTGAAGACCTTTCAGGTCTTTGATTGCATTAATATCGGTGACTTGATTTCCGGATATCGAAAGCAACGCAAGAGAGCGGCATTTTTCAAGTCCGGTTAAATCTGTGATTTCGGCTGAGTTACCCTCAATGCTGGAGATATTTTCCACATCCTGTTCGGTTAGCGGTTCTTCATTGTTACGTTTTGCGAACACATAACGCCTGACAACTTTTTCCAGATTCTTATCGGGAAAAATGCTTTGAGCCATCACATCCTGAATTCCAAGACAAAGGACGATGGTAAAGAGGACGAGGATCTTATAGCTGTTTTTCATCAAGAGTGCTCCGGTACTCGTTGTTGAACATCAAGGTATTACTTTTAGTTCCATTCCATTCGTGACACGAGTGACACTGATAACGCGCGCGGTTGCTACAAATGGTTTCACGTCAACAGGTCAAAGTCTAGCCTTAACTATTTTAGAGAGCATTTAAGACGGCAATCAACCATACGGAACCGAAGTGCACAAAAAAAAGGCAATTCGTTTCCCGAAATGCCTTCCTTACTGCTGTGAATTGGAGTGCGCTATTAGATTGCCGCTTTCACACCAACATAGCTCAAACGTGCTTTCATACAAGCGGCCTTAAAAGCTTCCGGGCGTGAAACTCCTTTGAGTACTAAAACTTGTTTATCTCCATCGACAAATCGCAGATCTCCACAATCGTACCATTGTTGGTATGGTTTAGTACTGATCACATGGATGTCATTAAATTCATCGAGTTCGACTCCTCCGTGAACTTCGGCATTAGGCCCGCCACAGGCATCTTCGACGATGATATTTTGTGTGGTAATACGATAGCGTTCAGGTTTGAGGCCGAGCAAATCTGAAATCTTTCCGAGTATTGGCAACCGGCTCACAGGCAGTATCCGGCCGATATAAAGTCCTGCACACAATGGCGCACTTAAAAGAGCCAGGATATGTCCAACTGACAGAAAACCAACTCCGATCCCTTTTGTGGATTGAAAGATCGATCCGAGCAGTTGCCCGATGCCCCCTGGTGCCTCGGAGATAGAAGGATAGACAGTCATAACTGTCGTCTCTTCGTTAAATGCAACAACGCCAGCAATTGCCTGATTCATTGTTAACCAAATTCCTGAAATGAATATTGTTAGCCTGAGGTTTTTATCTGTTTATTTATGATAGTCGACCGATGAAATGTCGCCAGACCATCGGCGAGTGAAAAACCATGTTCATCATTTTAACGCGATTGGCCAGTACTGAAAAGCCAATTGAGCGACGTAGTCTACAAAGGCATCTCATCAAGTTTCCGAGACACCATAGCTTCCTGGCTAAAACACTTTTTTCAGCGCATAAAAAAAGCCCTCTTGGCTGGCAAAAACCAAGAGGGCTTTGAGAACTTTGATTTGATTTGGTAGTTGTATTTGTCTTGCGACTCATACGCCTCGTGCTCATTTTTAGGAACACATCCACTATATATCTGTGTGTGTTACCACTCACAGATAGATAATCCTTAGAAAGGAGGTGATCCAGCCGCAGGTTCCCCTACGGCTACCTTGTTACGACTTAGTCCCAATTGCGGAGTTCAC
>PBCP01000079.1 GCA_002717145.1 Planctomycetaceae bacterium
ACGATATCCAGGAATGGCCTGATACCCTCCAGGCGACTTACGAATTTGGTGACCGCCAACAGAAGAAAGCGCCCGGCCGATTGCTTTCCTATGAAATGCGGCTCTGGCCACCTTATCGTTACAATGACGAAACTGAGGGTGCTATTCTATATGGTGACAAAGGCTATATCATCATCGGCAATCGCCGCTGGCGCGCATTTAACCCCGGAGGCAACATTATTGCTCAGGGCGCCGGCGAAAACGGAGGGGCAAGCCATATGCGGAACTTCCTCAACTGCATGCGAAGTCGTAAACGGCCCAATGCTGATTTAGAGACTGTAGGCCATCCGTCATCGATCCTTTGTCACGCAGCCAATGTTTCGTGGCGTGTCGGTCGGCAGGTGACACTTGATCCGAATACCGAAACTTTCATTGATGACCCCCAAGCCAATGCCCTAAGAACACGGCCTGTTTACCGTAAGCCGTGGGAGTTACCAAAGGTTTAGTCCAAAACCAAATTAATCACCGGAATTCAGGTATTGAGTAATGCGTTGGGCAATTTGGTCTCGAATGGCACGAAAACAATTAAGAACTTCGGCGTCACTACCTGACGCATCTGCCGGATCGTCAAAGGGCCAATGCAACCTATTCTTAGCACCAACAAATTGCGGACAACTTTCGGCAGCATTATCACAAACGGTTACCACCAGATCGAACTCCTGTTCGCGGTAAACATCGACATGCTCACTTACCCCATTACTGAGATCGACTCCTAGCTCCTGCATCACTTCGATAGCCTTCGGATGGACATATCCGGACGGATTGGAACCGGCTGACACTGCTTCCCAGTTACCATTCGAAATCATAGGAAATAATCGCTCGGCCATCTGGCTACGGCATGAATTCCCTGTGCATAAAATAAGAGCCCGTTGAACCATATGACCTTTCCCGATTAGAAGATACCGTTGCGTCTAGCACTACTGCGATGCGTTACGACGGGCAACAAACTGCGAATAAGTGCGCTTCATTGAATGTAGTACACGCATCAGTTGTGGCGAGGACAGGAAAACGCGAGTCGTAACAATCGATTTTGGATAAAGATTTGCGATAAAGTCCAACTTGAATTCAGATGCCGAATGACCAATCATCAGCGCGTTTGCATAAACGCCACTCTCTACTTCACTTTCCAAACGAATGTCATCGTAGATATCGCTGGCAGAGGGCTCATTATTTACGGCCGTACCTGCAGCTGACAGTTCGCCTATCCCGACCAACTGCTCTGAACTCAACTCTTCCGGCATTATTTCCCGGGGAACTTCTGACACTTCTAACTTTTCGGCAGAGCTCTCGCCTGTGATTCCATCGGTTATTGGACCGAATCGATCTTCATGCCCTTCAACATTACGCTCAATCGCATCAATAATTCGTCCCATCGCCCCGTGAGGAATTACAACGCGGGATACAACCGTTGTCGGTGATCCAAGGTTTTGAACAAAATCGACAATGAACTCGTTCCCCCCCGTCAGAATGATGACCCCCGTACTGAATACTCCTCGACTAGCTCGTTCTGAAACTCTTGCCGCGACAGAATTTGCCTGAACCGACCCAGAACGTGGCTTCCCACTAGCATCATCACTCATTTCAACGGTCCTCCACTTCCTCGATTAACTGTCGATTTCAGTTAAACGGCCAGTACTATCACCGATCGCCTTGACTCCGGCATCCATTCGATCGAGCATCGAAAGGAACAGATTATTCAAGGGAGTTTCTTCGGCAAGCACGATATGACGGCCTGTCTCAATAGTCTTGCCGGCACTTCCCGCGAGAACAATAGGTAAATCATGATGGCTATGGCGGTTTCCATCACTTAAACCAGATCCATAAACAATCATCGAGTTTTCAAGAACATTAGATTCCCCCTCGGGAATCGACTTCATCTTTTTAAGGAAGTACTTAAATCCCTCCGCCAAATAAAGATCTATCCTCCTGATCTTATCCATGGTCGCTTCGTCGTTTCGATGATGGGACAATTGATGATGGCCCTCGTTAACCCCAACCATCTTATAGCTACGATTACTCCCGGCATTGCCAAGCATCAACGTAGCAATACGTGTCGAATCCGTCTGAAATGCCAACGCAATAATATCGTACATCAGATGCATATGCTCTTCGAAGCTGCTTGGTGTCGCATCGGGTAGATCTATATCCGGGCGCTCAATATTTGCCAGTTCCTGTGCACGCTGTACCCGTAGCTCAAGATCACGAACACTTTGGAAATACTCATCCATTTTGGCTCGATCATCTTTTCCCAGCTGGCCGACTAATGCCTCTGCGTCCTGTCTCACCAGATCCAGAATACTTTTTCGATAAAAATCCCTACGACGGCGACTCTCGTCGGCCTTTTCACCGGTCCCGAAAATACGCTCAAAGGCAAGACGCGGATTGATTTCTTTTGCCATGGGGACAGTTTCTGTTTTCCATGACACATTGTTGGAATAGGCACAACTATACCCCGAATCACAGTTGCCCGCATTGCGGCCTTGTCTCAAACCAAGCTCTAGTGATGGCAAACGAGTGCGAAACCCGACCTGTTGTGCTGCAGCCTGATCGACCGAGACACCGACTTTGATGTCGGCACCGGACGTTTTATACGGATGCGCGCCTGTCAGATAGGTCGACGCACAACGTGCATGATCACCCGCACCATCGCCATGGGCCCGCCCCATATCCTGAGCCAGCCCTGTGATGACATTAATATCACTCCGGAAATCGTCCAATACCTTCAGCGTGTCGGACTGAACATAGGAATCGCCTTCCCCGGTGGGTTTCCAAGAGTCCATAATCGCCCCGTTGGGGAAAAACACAAACGCCATGCGATTCGGCGAAGGTTGGGGAGCAGCGGCAAAGACCGAAGTATTCGGGTTCATTGCGTTGAGCAATGGCAAGCCAACGGAAAGGCCAGTACCACGTAAAAACGTTCGTCTATCTATATTCTTCATCATTCCTCTCCGACAACCCGCCTTTTAAGAAACGGATCACTAAATATGATCTGCTTCACCAGCGAATGAAACCGAAAATCATCCTGTTCTAAATTTTCTACTATTTTATCAACTGCACAGCGATCGTAGTATTGCAATCCTCGTCCTAACGCAAAGGTTAGCATTCGTGAGGTTAACGCACGCGCGAATTCACGGTCACGTCTTGTAAGAATTTCAACCAATTGCTCGGTTCCTTCAAATTCTTCTCCCGTAGGCAATACTCCAGAGGGATCTACTTCGAATTGACCATCTTTTAACCTAAATCGACCAATGGCATCGTAATTCTCAAATCCAAATCCGAGTGGATCCATGTGATTATGGCAACTTGCACATACCGCACTTTCTCGATGAATCTCTAACTGCTTGCGAAAACTTAACTCACCAGATTCCGCCTGAGTCTCATCAATCTCCGGGACATCTTCGGGCGGGTCCGGAGGCCGAGTTCCCAAAATATTTTCCATAATCCACTTACCACGCATGACCGGTGAAGTACGATTGGGCTGCGACGTCAGCGTCAAAATACTGCCATGCGTAAGAACACCAAAACGCGGACTATTTGTCAGGCTTACAAGCCTAAATTCCGGTCCAGATACATTAGGCAAGTTGTAATGCGTGGCCAATTCTTCATTAACGAAAGTAAATTTTCCGTCGAGGAAGTCAATGATCGAACGGTTACGACGCATGACTTCACCAAAAAACATCATCGTTTCGGTCTTCATCGAAGCACGCAAAGATTCTGAGAACTTGAATTTGGGTGCCGGTGTCACTTCGTCGAGATTCCGAAGATTGAGCCATTGAGTTGCAAACCCTTCAACCAATCCCTCTGCCTTGGAATCTATCAGCATCCGTTCCACTTGCGACTCCAAAACTCGTGGTTTCAACAGCTCTCCGCTGAAGGCCAGCGACAACAGACGGTCATCAGGCATACTACTCCACAAAAAATATGAAAGACGGGATGCCAATTCATAAGCATCAATTTCCCGAACCGACTTATCCGAACCACGATTCCCCTCGATGCGAAACAAAAACCGAGGTGAAACCAAAATAGAACTAAGGGCGATCTGCATGCCCCGGCCAAAGCTCTCTCCTTCGTTCATGACAACGTTGACAAGATTGCCATATGCTTGAACATGTGCAAGTTGAACATTACGGCGGAAGGCCCGACTGATGATGGGATGCAATAAACGAGTGGCTGCGGCAGTAGCTTCCGCTCCCGGATTTACCTTGACCGACAATATCTCTCGTTGCAATTTGGTCAGTGCATCCTGTGGAATCACTTCGGGACCTACTACAGTCGCACCAAAAATGTTTAAATTGCGATCACGTTGATTAGGATTGTTCGCGTTGGGATTATAAAAGTCGTTTACAAACCCGAGGCGAAGCGTATGCCTGCCCGCTGCCAACCTTATCTCAACCTCATAGTTTCTCGGTGCTCCCGTTCTCGCGGAAATGGAAAGCAATTGTTGAGGGCGGTCATCAATTTGCAAAGCCATTTTGGCTAATTCACTTCCAGCCTGGTCCGCCCCAACCTGAATACGCAACTTATATTCCCCAGCGAACGGAACTTCAAACGCGCCCGTTGCGTCCCCATTGCTGTAAAACCGGAGTGCCTCACTAGCGAATGAACCCGATTTACTAATCTTAAATTTACTCAGGTCCAGAACTACTTCATCCTGCTTGTCGGTTGAGGGCGCGTAAATAACCTGTTCAGCAATCTGTTCCGCTGCATTTAAATACTTTTCCATTAGCAACGGAGAGAGTGTTAGAACGTCACCAATATTATCGAAACCCTCTCCGACATCATCCGAAGGAAAGTCGTCTGCCGGTCGGAATTCAATGCCAAACAAATCACGAATCGTATTGTTATATTCCAAACGGTTTAAACGTCGTATCGTAACAGCCCCGGGATCTTTTACTTTGTCACAATCGACACTATTTAGTTGCTCATCGAGCCACAACGTCACTAACTCCCTTTCCGCATCGTCTGGCTGATCTGCTTCCTCCGGAGGCATCGCCTTAAATCGGATCATATCATAGACTTTCAACCAGTTCTTACGATCTTCGATGAAGACTCCTTCAAGACTACTATGGTCAGTGCGAATACCAGCCTCCATTGCGTCGACACTATGGCAGCCATTACAGTATTTCACAAAGAATGGCTGCACTTCTTTGGAATAATCGACAACCGGCTTTTGTTGCCCATAGCTGTTGGCGTGCACGAAGCAAATCAAAAAACAAATAGCTAAACGACTGGACATCTTTTCTACGGTTTCAGATAACTGATAACTTACAACCGTGATAACAACACGGCCGGATTATCCGCTTGCAAAGCAAGGTATGCTAACCAAGTGGGGCAACGGGATGCGCTAACACGTATTATACCGCGGTCGCAGTATTCATGTCATGGCAAACAGCATGAGAAACACGACTACCAGCGGCGAATTAGAGGATATACCGGCTTAGATCTTCGTCTGCTGCGACCTCTTCCAAACGACTGTTCACGAAGCCCTCATTAATTTCAACCGTACAAGGTGACATATCCGCAGATTCGAAGCTCAATTCCTCCAGTAGACGCTCCAAAATAGTATGTAGCCGTCGTGCCCCAATGTTTTGGGTCGTCTGATTTACTGAATAAGCATAGTTTGCCAGAGCTTTGACAGCATCGTCCTTAAACTGAATGGTGACTCCTTCGGTCTCCAAAAGCGACTGGTACTGTGTGGTAAGTGAATTGTCCGGTTCCACGAGAATACGTTCAAAATCTTGCGCAGTTAGATTCTCCAATTCCACTCTAATGGGAAATCGCCCTTGCAACTCCGGCATAAGATCGCTGGGCTGCGAATTATGGAATGCTCCTGCAGCAACAAATAGGACATGGTCCGTTTTGACGTGGCCATACCTAGTTTTGACCGACGTTCCTTCCACGATCGGCAATAGGTCCCGCTGGACACCGGCACGCGAAACATCAGCACTCTTGCCTTCCGTGGCCGTCACTTTATCAATTTCATCTAAAAACACTATTCCCAGGTTTTCGGTAAGCTCGATCGCCTGGCTATGAATCTTGTCGTCATCGAGCAGGATCTCACATTCCTCTTCAAGCAATACATCTCTCGCCTGGCCAACGGTCAGTTCGCGTTTTTTACTGGTGGACGGCATGATTTTGTCAAACATTCCCTGCAAATCCATGTCCATGCCTTCCATCCCCATTCCCCCCATCACCACAGGATTGGCCTTATGTTGTGTGGTGATCTCCACCATCCGCTGATCCAATTCCCCGGACAATAGCATAGCCTTCATCTTTTCGCGAGTTCGCTGATACTGTTGCTCAGGGCTTTTCTCGTCGTCCCCGGAACTTGCAATGGAAATCGGTGGAGGTGCAAGCAAGTCCAGCAACCTTTCGTCGACGCGTTTTCTGGCAGCGGGGACAACCGTATCGCGTTCGCGTTGCTTGACCAGCCGAATCGCATTCTCCACCAAATCACGAATGATGCTCTCGACATCCCGGCCGTAATACCCGACTTCCGTATATTTGGTCGCTTCGACTTTCACAAACGGAGCTCCGGTCAGCCTAGCGAGTCGACGTGCAATCTCAGTCTTTCCAACACCTGTGGGTCCGATCATCAAGATGTTCTTGGGAGAAACTTCCTGCCTCATCTCCGAGGATAACTGTTGACGACGCCACCGATTTCTGATGGCAATCGCAACTGCACGTTTTGCCTGTTGTTGACCAACAATAAACTGATCCAGACATTCTACAATCTGCCTGGGTGAAAGATCACATTCCATGAGACTTCTCTAACTTAAATTGACTTTTAAGATGTTTTTGTCACCAATGACTTAAGCGTCAGCTTCCAACGACTCCATCACGATATTGCCGTTCGTATAGATATCGATACTCGCAGCAACTTCCATCGCTTCCGTACAAATCTGACCAGCCGACAGTTGAGAATGTCGGACTAAAGCACGAGCCGATGCCAATGCATAATTGCCACCGGACCCGATCGCAACAACTCCGTCAGTCGGACTAATCACATCTCCGGTGCCACTTAAAAGCAGCGTATGTGACTTATCCGCAACAATCATCATCGCTTCCAGGCGTCGAAGCGCTCGGTCAAGTCGCCACTCCTTCGCAAGCTCCGTGGCAGCTCGCGGCATATTCGCCGGATAATCCATCAGCTTCGCTTCAAATCGTTCAAGCAAAGCAAACGCATCTGCACTGCTACCCGCGAAACCACACAACACTTTACCGTCACAGAGACGGCGAATCTTCATTGCATCCGCTTTCATAATCGCGGATCCCAGCGTAACCTGGCCGTCTCCTGCCATGGCAACCTGTCCTTCATGCCGAACAGATATGATGGTCGTAGCGTGAAAGGACTGCCCAGAATTCGAAGGACTCATCTTTGTCTCGTTCTCATTAAACACACTTACGTCATTTACTTTCTTCTACCACCATTTTGAACTATCGCAAAGGGTGGCAAAAGGGGATGCAATGACAGTACAATGTCGTTTCAGCAATCGTCTTGGAGGACAACTATGACGCTTCCGCCCCGCAGCCCGGAATTAATGAATGCCGACGACACCGCTTTACTAGTCGTTGACGTCCAGGAAAAACTGATCCCCGTAATTAGAAACGCAGAGATCATCCAATGGAATATTTCGCGCCTTTTACAGGCTGCAGACGCTCTCGACATCCCCGCTGCCGCCACCGAACAGTACCCCCAAGGTCTTGGTCACACGACAATTCCAACCTCCACACATCCGGAAATCATCGAAGAAAAGACAATGTTTAGCTGTCGGGAAACGGCAGCCATCTTTACCAATTGGGCCGACGCAGGGATCCGTAAATTTTTGATTTGCGGAATCGAAACCCATGTTTGTATCCAACAAACTGTCATGGACCTACTGGCCGAAGGTTTCCAGATTTACCTTGCTATCGACGCCCTAGGCGCACGACACGATCTTGATCACCAGACGGGATTACGACGAATGGAAGGCAGTGGAGCGGTACTAACGACCACCGAAGCTGCTATGTTTGAATGGTGTGAGACCGCAACAAATCCTGCGTTCAAGACGATTAGCGGGCTAGTCCGACAAGCGGCACCAACTGGATCCTGATTACCTGCTATGATGGTTTTATAGAGCCAAACTCAACCCCAGCAACTTACTAAGAAAGCATTTCTACTGTGTCTGACTGCTATCCAACTCTGAACCCTCCCAACCGGATCCTCATGGGCCCCGGCCCGAGTGATATACACCCACGTGTACTCAACGCAATCGGAAAAGGTACGGTAGGTCACCTGGACCCCTACTATCTGGAAACCATGAATCATCTGCAGCAGATGTTGCGGAAGGTTTTCAAGACAGACAATGAGTTAACAATGGCCATCAGCGCCACCGGCTCCGCTGGTATGGAGACGACGGTCGTTAACGTAATCGAGCCCGGCGATAAGATGCTGGTTTGCATCAACGGCGTTTTCGGCATGCGAATGGCTGATGTCGCTGAAAGAGCAGGCGCCGAAGTGCTAACCGTAGAACGACCATGGGGAGAAGTGTTTACTGTTGAAGATCTTAAAACAGTCATTGAAGCCGAAAAACCCAAGGTTGTCGGTATCGTGATGGCCGAAACATCCACCGGAGCGTGCCAGCCGCTAGAAGCAATTTCGGAACTCGTCCATGCAAACGGTGGGCTGTTGCTGGTTGATGCCGTCACATCACTTGGCGGGATGAATGTGGAAGTCGATCGCTGGGGGATCGATGTCATTTATTCCGGCTCTCAAAAGTGCCTAAGTTGCCCGCCAGGCCTCGCCCCCATTTCTTTTAGCCCGGCCGCCGTCGAAGTTCTCAATAACCGGAAGACAAAAGTTCGAAGCTGGTACCTCGACCTCTCGATGCTTTGCAACTACTGGAGTGAAGATCGGGTCTATCACCATACCGCCCCAATCAACATGACCTATGCTCTATACGAAGCCTTGCGGGTCATTCTGGAAGAAGGACTCGACAACTGCTTTGCGAGACACATGCTAAATCACCGGGCCCTAAAAGCGGGACTCGAATCGCTTGGGTTCGAATACAACGCGGACCCTAATCATCAACTCCCGATGCTCAATGCAGTCAAAATCCCCGAAGGTGTAGATGATGGAACTATTAGAAGTGGTTTACTGAATCGATTTGGAATTGAAATTGGCGGGGGGCTAGGTGCTTTTAAAGGAAAAGTCTGGCGGATCGGCATTATGGGCCATGCCGCACGCCAGAACAATGTACTCACGTTCTTAGCAGCTCTGGAACAACTTCTTGCAGAAAACAGCTATAAATTTGAGGCTGGAAGCAGTGTTGCAGCGGCAAATGCAGCCTATGTACAGTGATAGATTAGCGATCATTTATCCGAGAACACCCTCAGAAGCTTGCAAGACTGACTCGCCTCTGGTAGGTTTTAGTTACAGGATATTAGTATTTCTTATTCAAAACGTGACGGAACATGTTAGTTTTAAGCCGAAAAGTCGGCGACCGCATTCATATTGGTCCTGATGTTGCTATCACCATTGTGAAACTCTCTGGCGGAACTGTGAGGATTGGAGTTGAGGCTCCTCCGCACATGGCTATCGTGCGCGATGAACTTAAAGAGAGCATCGAGCGTGAAATGAATGCCGCCAGTCAGCCGGCCACCGAATTCACTACTTAACGAACACTCTGCATTACCATACGATCTGAGGTGATATTTAGACTGCCATGCCTCTTGGGGCATGCCGTTTATTCCACTTCGACCAATGGAATAACCTCTATTTTGCTTAGCGGCCGAAGATCCAGTTCCATCGGCTCAGTACTTACGTCCAGCCGTTTGTTAGTGTGATAGAATTCGACTAACCGCCTTAGTTTATCGGGTGCCGCAAGTTCATCTTCATGCTCGTGGCCGGGTAGACTTCCCCACAAAACACGAAAGCCCGGGGTCGCTTTTTTAAGCAGATAAACCGCCGTCTCCTTCGTGCTCGGATTGTCTACCAGTTCTATATTGTATAATCCCATTTCCTGCCACGGAGCTGTTTCCAGAAAACCCGCAATTTGGGCGGCAGCAACCACTTTATCATCCCCCCAATCATCACCAATTTGCCCGGCCGGGGGAACATAATCATGATTGATCCGCATATATTTGGCCACGTCTTCTTTGGTGAACTGCCGCGGTGGCAAAACAACCGCCTTATCATCGACCGGATATAACCAGGTCCTGTTATCGAGTTTCACAACCACCATCGCAACAGGATTTCGATACACCAGGCTAACATCCACACCATCGGGACGTTTAGATACCTTCTCGACACTAGCCACACACGGATGCAGCATAAACGCATCACGCAGCTGACTCGCAAGTTTTCGATCGGTTAAATATTGTTCTTCCAATTTCTGATCGGAAAAAACTTCCTGTAATACGTCCGCCTTTATCCACTCCGGTTGCTCGGGCGTCAGGCTCATCATGTCAGGCTTCAGCTGGAATTGCTGTTGCCGGGACACCTTGTCTTTGTATACATACCACGCCACTCCCAGCGCTATTCCAAAGACGGCAACAACGGCCAAGGTCGAGACGGTTGAGTTCCCTCGACGTTCGTTTGGAGTTTCTTTCGAATTCATCGGGTTGCTTTGTCCTCCTGACGGCAACACATGAGAGCCCATTCCAAGGTTTCAGACTCTACCAAATCTCAACCTGACGTACTAACGCAACACCGGATTGAGCCTCTACTTCTGCTTGGACGTGATTTAATAAAGCCACTGCATTCTCAACAGATCCGCCTTCGTTTAATTCCAGGTAATTCGGACAGGCATCATTTAGACTTGCCGCCCCCATCGCGGCTCCCTTTAGACCTGCCGATTCTATCAGGCTTTTGGCAGTTACTCCTCCGTGATCTCTAAACATACAAATTGCGCCAGCGGCTCCACGGGGCTGCTGCCCTTTACAAAGTATCCACTGTGTCTGTGTACGCTTGGTAACTTCCACTGAATCCATTGCTTTGAGCTCGAACACGCCTTCCAGGATTACCAGTTCGTTCAAAGAAGATTCACGGTACGCAAAACGCAATTGGTCCCCTTCTCGCACAGCGACTTCCCCGTCGCGCGTCAAGACTTTCACCGCCCGCGTCCACTGTCCGATATCATCGTTATGCGTACCCGCATTCGTCTTCAATGCTCCAGCGACCGTGCCGGGGATGCCAGCTAGCGACTCCAAGCCACTAAGCCCTTCTCTAGCTGCCGTACTGAGCAATTGGACGAGCTTGGCGCCCCCTTTCGCGACCACACAGTTTCCATCCACATGAATTTCAGTAAATGCAGCGGAAGACAGATGAATCACCATGGCATCCACAATATCGGATGCAACAAGAATATTTGACCCCCCACCCAGCAATTTCACAGAGATGCCCTGTGCCTTACAAAGCACGATCAGAGATACAAGCTCATCTTCGGTGGTAGGCTCTGCGAAATACCGAGCGACTCCCCCGGTACGTAACCAACCATAGGGAGCCAACGGTTCATTCTCACGTACGATATGTTCTAAGCCACTGAATTCTGCCATTTTGCACACTGCTGATAAAAATTCGGAATTTTTCTTTTCATTCGGATAATAGGCAAACTGTCTTTAGGTGTCAACGCAAGCCGATCTTACATGCCGCTGCAAAGCATAACGGTCTCCACCCATTCTCGCCAACGATACAAATCCACACTTTCCATCCCCATCTTTCGAATCAGAGGAACCGTTATTTGTTGAGGATTATCTGGAAGTTCCGCCATCACAGAAAGGCGACCATCAAGGTCGAACCGAAAAAACAAACTTAATTCCGAATTTTTTGGCAGGTTAGCGGGCAAGCCTTCGACTCGACAGATACCGGCATCTAAACAATCCAGAGGATCCTTTCCCTCTCCCTCTAACAGTTGCAAAATCAATGATCTCTGATTTTCCTCGTGCGTCGAAAACACCTTTTTTCCTCGAACAGGTCGCGGCGTCCCCTTCGGGATAATACCTACATTTATTTTTTTTCCGGACTTCATGTCTGTCCCTTGAATCCCAAGTCCACGTGAGGTAATCGTCTCAATTTTGACTTCTGGCTTTTTACCTAAGGCACCGGCATTCCGAATAGCGGCATAAACAGCTGCCCCTTCAGCAACAGACGATGATGGCAGCTCAGTCATTTCTGCATTGATAAAACGCTTTGCTACTAACTGTTGAATCATGGGCATTTTCGTGCCACCACCAGCCAAGAGCACCCTTTGAATTTGACTTGCTTCCACGTCACTAAGCTCAATGACACTATCCAGGTAACTATCGATACGATTCAACAGGCTACCGGAAATTTCTTCCAGCTTATTGCGTCCGACAGACACTTTTGTAGACTTGCCTGGGATCTGGACCTTGATCGCCACAATCTCTTTTTCACTCATTTTTTCTTTGGCCAACTGACAACCGCGCATCAATTGAAAAGCCTGAAGCATATCCTCTCGGGGATCATACTGGTAAGCCCCTACCAATCCGTCACTCACTAGATCCACTAATAGTTCATCAAAATCAGCACCTCCCAGGCGAGCATCACCACAACTACCGTGCACCTTTATAGTTCCAGCGTCGAATTCGAGAATAGCTAAATCAAGTTTGCCGGTTCCTAAATCTAAGACCAGCGTCTTCTCGGTCAATTCGGAATTCTCGCCGCGATAAAACGCTAAAGCACTGGCCAAGGTCTCATCTACCAAACCGGCAACCTCTAATCCAGCGATTTCCGCCATATGCTGGATGGTTTCGCGTTGCACTTCTCCATAAAATCCCGGAACGGCCAGCGTCACTTCGTGGCAGCGTCCGATAGTACGTTGGGCATCACTGGCAAGTTTTGCCAAAACGAGGGCCCCTAGTACCTCCGGCGGATATTTTTCTCCACCGATCTCAGCTGGAAAGAACGGTCTTCCTATAAACCGCTTGACCTCCACTGCAAGAGACTCGACATTTTGCAGCGATCGCTCAATCGCTTTACTACCAATGGCCGTATCCATGGCATCCACGATCACTACCGCACTCGGAGTATCCTCGTTTCCGTCATTACCTGCGATCATCTGCAAGGCAGCTTCTGTATTCATCCAGGCGATACGGCTACTGCCTGTTCCAAAGTCCACCCCGATCGGGTACCCCTGAACGTTTTGAACACGGCGTAATTCACTCATTAATGTGGACGATTCATCCTCTGACCGATTCGCGTACGCCTCCTGTAAATCCTGCCGAAATTCTCCAAGGGATTCATATCTGTCATCGGGGTTCTTTGCCACTAAACGGGCAAAGATGTCATCGAGCCAGATCGGAATCTCGCTGTTTTGCGCCGACATCGAAGGAATCGGGGAATTAGCATGAGCCATCAACGTCTGAATCATATCGCCTTCATAAATCACTTTGCCCAACAACAAATAATACAAAGTGCATCCCAGGCTATAGATGTCACAGCGATGGTCTACACTGTGAGGATCCTTGGCCTGCTCCGGCGACATGTAGTTCACCGTCCCCATGATCACTCCACTTTTGGTCAGGTTTTCGTCCTGGTCCTGCCCGTAGCGAGCTGTACCCATGTCAAGTAACTTAACGACACCGTCCACATCCAGCATCAAATTACTCGGTTTAATGTCTCGGTGAACCATCCCTCGATCATGGGCAGACTGCAAGCCCGTGGCAGCTTGCAAAATATAGTCGACCGCTTTGTCCACATTAAACGGTCCGTGCTCCTTAATCAGCCTAGACAGTGGCTGGCCATCCACGTATTCCATGACCAGAAAATGAACTCCCGAGTCCTCTCCTGCGTCGAATGCCGTAACAATATTGGGATGAAATAGCTGAGCGGCTGCTTTAACTTCCTGATGAAACCGATCCACCGCCTCGGGGTGTTTCATCATATTCCGCGGGAGTACTTTAAGAGCTACGATACGATCCATCCGGACATGCCGAGCCTTGAAGACCATCCCCATGCCGCCTGCTCCAATTTTTCCCAGAAGGACATAATCCCCCAATACAGGAAGCTTGGGCTTACCCTGCTCAGATTCAGATTCTGCTGATACAACACCGGCTGCCGTTTCATCCGGATCTCGTTCAGCTACAGCATCGTTCGCGGGCTGATGAAATCGCGTTTCATCCTGGTCTTCACCATGTTCCAGGTTGTCCGATAAGTCATTCAAATGTTTGGTTCCGTCAAGGAAAGGTTCAGTTAAGCTTTAAGTTAACGAAATACGATTAAGTCGTAAACTATTTAGGACGACCAGCGTACTTGAAGTTGCCATAATCGATGCTGCAATCATTGGCGTGAGTGTCAATCCAAAGCCTGAAAACACACCGGCTGCCAACGGAATTGCTAATATATTGTACAAAAACGCCCACCAGAGATTTTGTCGAATAATGCGACGCGTGATACCTGACAGTGCTATCAACTGGCAAAGCGAACCTAAGCCCGGCCTTACCAACACAATATCCGCACTTTGCGCCGCTATATCCGCGCCCTCGTAGGCTGCAATTCCTACATCTGCCTCGGCTAAAGCCACTGAGTCATTAATACCATCCCCTACAATGGCAACACTATTTCCTGACACCTTAAGCTCCCCGACTAGCTCAGTCTTCGCTTCCGGAGACATCTCACTAAAAACAGAAACAATGCCAACTTCGGCTGCCGTCCGTTGACATGCCACCTCATTGTCTCCGCTGGCCATCACTACTTTCTCCACTGAGCCACAATGGCGTTGCAGTTGACCGACAACTTCGCTCGCCCCAGGTAACGTTGGGGCCTCTAAAGCAAACATGCCTACTATCGTATCATCCTCAACGACCCAGACACGTGTTGTCTCCTCTCTCTGAGTCAGATCGACCCCAAACCTTTCCACGACGAAGCCATCACTCACTAGGGCTATGCTCTGAGAATCGACGACGCCGCTAATCCCGACACCGGAAAGAAACTCGACGTTCGCGACCTCGAGTGTCTCAGAGAACTCTATCTGTTTATCACAATATCGAATTAACGATTTTGCTATGGGATGTGTAGAATGCTGCTCCAACGCACGCACCAACTTGAGAACATGGTCCACATTCCCGCCATGTTCCAGGTCAAACCTAACCACTTCCAAATGTGCGGATGTCAGCGTTCCTGTTTTATCCAACACAAAAACACCAACTTCGCTCAACTGTTCAATAGCTCCGGGATTGGTGATCAATGCCCCCAAACGCAGTCCTCGCGTTCCACTGACGAGTGTTGCTACAGGAGTTGCCAATCCCAACGCACAGGGACAAGCGATTACCAATACTGCAACCGTATAACGCCAGGCCACTTGATTCGAGCCATCCTCCATCAGGAACCAACCGGCATACGTAAGGCATGCAATCAGCACCAGGACAGGTACAAACACCGAAACCACCTGATCTGCCAATTGCTGAATCTGCGGCCGTTTACCAATACTTTTTTCCAGCCGATCCATAATCTGATCGAAACGAGTCTCACCAGCTTCCGCAGTTACGACAAACTGGAAATTGTTTCCTTCGTTTACAGAACCAGCATGAATAGAGTCTCCCTCAACTAGCTCAATAGCCTCCGATTCACCTGTCAACCAGGCGCGACTGATCACTGCGGACTGACTAGCCACAACACCATCCAATTGAACCTGCTCACCTGCGCGCACAACAATCCGCATGCCCCTTGATATCTCTTCAACAGGAACCTCCTCATATTCACCATTCTGCTGTAACTTCATCACGGTTTCCGCTGAACTCGATTCTCCCACTATTTGACTGATAGCACGGTTAATCGATACGCTTTCAAGCCATTTCCCAAGTCCAACAACTCCCAGGATCATCGGACTTTCCATCAGCACGTGAAAATCATTCTGACGACCAAACAACAGTGCCCCAACAAAAGCTGCAGTAGTGCCTAAGGCAATCAAAGTATCCATGTTGGTTTGCCGATATCTGGCGAGACGAATTGCCGACAGCAAATAAGGCCCACCACTAAGTAATTGAACAACGCTGGCTAAACCGACTGCCAGCCACCACCAGATTCCATAGTCAGGTTGAATTAACAACGAGAGAACCAACCAAAGAACGCAAATAAAAGCCAGTATCCAACGCCCGAATAGTTTACGCTCAGTACGCCGATGCATTGCTTGTATATTCTCAAACAAATTGCTTCGAGATGTCACTTCCTGAGCCTTATATCCGGCTCGCGAAACCGCCTGTATCACTTCCTCACCAACGATACCCTCCCCTCCAATCGTTGTTCTACCAGTAACAACCTCAGCTTTTACTGACTGCACACCGGGAACTGAAGAGACCACATTTTCAATTGCCCGCTCACAACCGGCACAATGCATACCCTGCACTCGCAAGTGAATCAAAGATCGAACGGCGTCAGCCTTCCGGCTTGAGACCGGTTCCTGCGGTTCATTAATTTCCTCGGTTGCGACCTGTTCTTCTTGAGTTTCCAATAACTCGAGCAACGAATCTTTACTAACCAGTTCGTCCTCGCAATACACCATGATCTGGCCTGTGATTTCTAGTATTGTTACCTCAATCACCCCCTCTGCCTTCGCTAAATGCTGCGAGACAGCTTCCAGCTCGAATCCCCCCAGGCTATCAATGGATATCTCAATGATCTTCATGAAATCGATTATACTTGCAGTTATTCATGTCCCAACCTCAAAACACCTCTCAACCATTCGTAACAGATATGACACAACTACATGCTGAAATCATCTCGATCGGGGATGAACTAACTAGTGGCCAACGCCTCGACACGAATAGCCAGTGGATTAGCCAACAATTGGGGGCTATTGGTGTACGGGTGATGTATCATACAACCGTCGCAGACGACTTGCAGGCAAACATTGACGTATTCCGCCTGGCTATCAACCGAGCTGACATCGTCGTGACTACCGGAGGACTGGGCCCTACGGCTGATGACCTAACGCGGGAGTCCTTAGCTGGAGCCATAGGAGTTGAACTTTACCAGGATGAATTGGCTCTCAGACACATTGAAGAATTATTCATTAGTCGCGGCCGTACCATGCCTCCGAAAAATATCGTACAGGCTCAATTCCCGGTTGGTAGCACACCAATACACAATCCGGAGGGAACCGCACCTGGAATCGACTTAATTCTTTCCCCGGAAGGCCATTCGACACGGGTATTTTGCTTGCCCGGCGTCCCTGCTGAAATGAATCAAATGTGGACTCAAACAGTCGAACCTGCTATTGCCAAGATGAAACCGAATAGCAAACAACTTATCAAACATTTCGTTATTAAGACGTTTGGGATGGGAGAGAGTGATATGGAACGGCACCTCCCGGACCTTATTCAACGAGGTCGAAAACCGACAGTGGGAATAACCGCCAGCTATGCCACGATCACTTTGCGCATTACGACAGAAGGTGATACGCAGGACGAGTGTGAGGAACAGGCACGAGACACTATAAAAACGATACAGGATTGTTTAGGAGACACGATCTATGCCTACCACGAGTGTGAACTCCAGGACGTTGTATCGAAACAACTTTCAGACAACAACGAGCAAGTTGCCGTTTTAGAGTCCGGCACGCGTGGCCTGGTTTCACACAATTTGCACAATACTCCGGATACAACTAAAACGCTTGGCCCATGTGAACTAAGGACATCACTTGCAAATAATTACGCCTGGGAAAATCTAGAGAGTATTGCAGACAAATTCCATGAATCACATGACGCCAATTACAGTATTGTCGTGGGGGATGTGGTAAACGGTAGCGACGATGGCATCTCAAAAATTCACGTTGCAGTCGTCGGCCATAAATCAACACAAATACAGGAATTCCGATTCACCGGCCATTCCAATATTCGAATTGCGAAAGCGGCCAAGCAGGCTCTAAACTGCCTCCGGTTACATTTGCTATCAGTCTCAGAATCAATTTAGCGTTTGATTAGGGGCGAGGTGAAATCCCCGAAGGCAATACTTGAAATGATGATCGTTTCTGCTGCTCGAATTTCTGACCGGACAGCTTTTCAATCATTTTCACCTGGTCTTCGGTGAGCACATCCTGAAGCAACTTTTCCTGCATTTCTTTTCGCATCGCCTGGATCTTTTCGTTCAGTTCTTTTTGTGCGGCCTGGCTCTTGGCCATCAGCTCTTTACGCTGTTCGTCAGTGATACCCAACGCTTTGGCAACAGCGGGATCGAACAAAGCATTCCCACCGCGGCTGTCAATTTTGGACTGAAATTGAATTTCCTTGAGTCGGTTGAGCTGTGGTGGATGAAGCACCTTTTCCAACTCTTTTTCGAAGTTAACGCGATTCGTTTCCATAAACTCCTGCATGAAGGCACCACGCTGTTGGGGATTCACATCTCGCATTCCCTCGATTGTAGAACGCATCTTCTTTTGATAGTCCTGCTGCAGCTTCTTAATCGCTTCTACTTGTTCTGTCTCAAGTGATATGTCATCCTGCACGTCTTTGCGCATCAACATTTGGTCTCGCGACATGA
>PBCP01000080.1 GCA_002717145.1 Planctomycetaceae bacterium
ACCATTGTTGCTACGAAAGAAGAATTGTCCATCAGAAAAAGCAGGGAAACTACGAGTTGTTCCCCGAGCAACTGAAGTGCGTGCCAAAGGTTGATACGATTCCGTACTGGCTTTTAACAAAACTAATTCACCGTCGGTGTTCATGGCAAGGATGTGTTGTCCCACCAGAATACAGTGAGCGACGCCAAAATCGGCCTCTTCCCAGACGACTTTGCCGTTGGCTACTGAAACACAACGCAGTGCAGCGACACCAATATCTTCCCGACCATGAGTACCAAATAAATGGTTGTTATGAAGCAGGCAAGTTGAGTATTGGCTGGAGAGAATATCATCACCGGCCCATTTGCGGGTAAGAGATTTTCCATCACTGGAGACTTCCAGTAATTCGGCTCCAATTCCGTAACTGGCTGATAAAAACAACTTGCCGTCAAATGCTAATGGCGTTGCACCGTTGACTGTTGGCCCTTGTTTTCCAAACGGTGTTTCAAAAAGGACTTTGCCAGATTCCGGTTCCACCGCCAGGGCTTTCATGCGGGTAATGAAAAGAGCTTTTTCATTGTTGTTGACTTTGATACGAGAAGGTGAGGAATAGCTGGCCTTTTCGTCAGTGGCTTTCCAGATCGTCTTGCCTGTTTCAGTGTCGACAGCAACGATGCCGGCTCCGTCCGCGCCGACATTTACCAGTAGTTTGTTCCCAAAGACTATCGGGCTGCTACCTGCACCAAAGTATCCGTCAGGGGCCTGATAATCATCATTGAGGGCTCGACTCCATCGAACACTTCCGTTGGCCAACTGGACGCAATGTAAGTCGCCCGCAGCACCGTAAGCATAGATTCTATCACCGTGAATGACTGGAGTGCTACGCGGTCCCTGGTCCGAATTATACCCGCCACTATAGAATGCCTTGAAGTCATGAGACCAAACGACTTTACCTGTTTTGCGATTGAGTGCTTCCAGACGTTCAGCCTTGTCGATGCGATGAAAAATCACCACAAGATCTCCCGAGACAACCGGTCCTGCATACCCCATTCCAATTTCGTGGGTCCATTGTTTATTGGGACCTGAATCGGGCCATGCCTGAATTCCATCTTCGTCAATGGCAACTCCGGAGCGCAAGGGGCCAAGACCCTGGGGCCAGTCGCCTGCCGACGCAACCAGAGTGTAGCTAAAAAACATTGTAAAGACGATGGCACGCATGTTGAATAAACCTCCGCTGAATTGAATCCTTTCAGTGTAACCCAATATTTCATCTCCAACAAAAAACGGCTGCGATGCTTTTGACATCACAGCCGTTGGATTGTTAGGCAAGTTGGTTCTACAGTGCGGCTTCTGCGGCCTGTCGCTTGGCGGCAGTGCGGAAAAAGCCAATCGCTTCCAGAGCAGCATAGACTTCTTCGAGTGTCTTACCGCCAAAATTAGAAATACTAAGTAAGTCTGCCGGTGTGGCTTGCAGAAGATCACGCACCGTGAAGATCCCCTTTTCTTCAAGGCAGTTCGTGGTGCGAACAGTTAATCCAATTTCGGCTGTGCTGAGTTCCAGCCGTTGTTTCATTAAGCGACGTTGTTCGTCGGCAGCGCTAAGCGGAATACGAGTCATTGATACCTCCCTGTTGTGACCTTGCTAACCATCCTTGGTTAACGGTAATACTTCTTGCCGGTGCAGTTTAAGTTGCGAATCGGAAAGTCAAAATATACTCGAAACTGCCCACTAATTTCAAATTAGTTTTTGAAAAAAAACGTTAACCTGCTAGCAATCGCCATTTATCATTTGGCACATTAGTGGCTCGCCCCACCCGACAGATCTCTTTATAATGTTGCGAGTATCGTCAAAGTGCCTTCACGGAAGAGAAGTCTTTAACTATGGAAGTTGATATTCTATCATCGTTGACTGACACTCAGCGCGAAGCAGCAATGCATATTGACGGCCCTCTGTTAATGCTTGCAGGTCCCGGAAGTGGTAAGACTCGAGTCGTAACGCATCGAATCGCCTATATGATTTTGCAGGGCGTTCAGCCCCGAAATATTCTGGCATTAACGTTTACCAATAAAGCGGCTGACGAAATGAAGTTGCGCGTCCAACGCCTGCTTCCACATGGTGGCCAAGAGACTGCCGGTGGTCGTGGCCAGTATTTATGGATGGGGACGTTTCACAGTTTTTGCGCACGCTTGCTGAGACAATACGGAAACTTGGTGGGCTTGGCCGATAACTTTTCGATTCTCGACACCAAAGATTCTAAAAAAGCATTACAGTCGGCGATTGATGAAGCACGCCTGGATTTGTCTCATGCATCGTTGGATACCGTGCTTTGGGAAATCAGCAATGCCAAAAGCAATCTCCGTACTTCCCAGGAGTATGAACGGGAGAGCGGTAGTAAATTCAGCGGCGTTTCGGAGATTACTCGGCAGGTCTACCCTGTTTATGAACGTTATCTCCTTAGGTCCAACGCCGTCGATTTTGACGATTTATTATTACACGTGGCTGTGATGCTGCGGGATAACCCGGAATTGCGACATGACCTTGACCAACGTTACAAGTACATCATGGTGGACGAATATCAGGATACAAATCTTGCTCAGTATGCCATCGTCCGGGCTCTGTCATTATCAAATCAAAATCTGTCAGTGACAGGAGATCCCGATCAGTCTATTTATGCCTGGCGTGGGGCGAGCATTTCAAACATTCTGGAATTTGAAAAGGACTATCCGGAAGCTCGAGTCGTCAGGCTTGAACAGAATTATCGTAGTTCGAAGCGAATCCTGCGAGCGGCCGATGAATTGATTGCAAATAACAAGCAGCGGAAGCCCAAAGACTTATTCACTGAAAATGACGACGGCGAACCGGTCAGGTTAGTTTGTTTCCCTCACCCAAACGATGAAGCTGATTTTATTGCCGAACGGATTGCCAGTGAAGTTCAACGGGGTATTCGATCGCTACGTGATTATGCGGTTTTCTATCGGGTCAACGCATTTTCCAGACCGTTGGAGCACGCCATGATGAAGCAGGGAATTCCCTATCAGGTTGTTCGAGGTTTGGAGTTCTTTCAACGTAAAGAGGTGAAGGATTTGCTGTCTTATCTACAGTTAATCAATAACCCCTCGAACGACGTTGCCTTTAATCGGGTGGTAAACCTGCCGGCCCGAGGTATTGGCAAAACTTCCTTGCAACATGTCATTAATCATGCCCAGCGGTATCAACTTACCATGCTTGAAGCATGCCGTGAGGCGGGCTTAATCGAGTCTTTATCGAAGCGAGCGGCCACGGCGATCAACAAGTTTGTGACACTCATAGATGTGTTAACTGCATCCATTCACATGCCCGTTTCGGAATTGTTGATTGATGTCGTGGATGAGACCGGGTATGGAGATTTTGTAGATGCTCAGGACGCCAAGGCTGATGAAGATCGTCGCGGCAACGTCGACGAATTGATTAATGCAGCGCGGGAATTCGAACGGGAGATGGACGAGTCGACGCTGGAGGCATTTTTAGAACATGTGGCACTTGTCAGTGACGTAGATGACCTAGACGCCGATCCGGATCGAGTTACCCTAATGACCATGCATGCTGCCAAGGGATTGGAATTCCCCAGTGTGTTTATCGTCGGAGTAGAACACGGAATTTTGCCTCACGAGCGGAGTCTGGAAGATCCTACTGCGGAAGAAGAGGAGCGTCGGTTATTGTTCGTTGGTATTACCCGTGCTGAGCAGCAACTCCAGCTTAGTTATTGTCAGCGGCGAACGTTTCGGGGACAAACTCGTATTGCTTCCCCCAGTCAGTTCTTATATGAGTTGCCGCGAGATGACATGGACTGCCATATTCCGACTGGAGGACTTTCTGCTGTTAGTCTCAGTGGGCTGGGGAGTGAGTACGAACTGGAACCGGATTTTCTGGATGCCACCAATTCAGATTTCGACGTGGATCAGTCTATTACAAACTTTCAGTCTGATGACGAGCAGGTAAATTCTCTACCTGCTCCCCTGGAAGATATCGCTGCGCAACTTAAGACGGCTGCTCAGCTGATAGGTAAAAAGAAGGTGGGCAAAATCGACGTGTCCCGTTTTCAGTCCGGAATGCTTGTCCAACATGATGAATATGGAACCGGTGTCATTTTGGCCATAACAGGCAAAGGGCCTAAACGAACCGCGACAGTTGAATTTCCGGATCAGCAGCAGCGTAAATTTCGTTTGGCATTTGCCCCGTTGACTCCGGTAGTTGCTTCCGGCGACGATTAACGATCCACTGCATCACTTACCGTTTTAAGACTTCCGAGAACTTCATGTCAAATAACAAGCGTTATCCGCGTATTGCTCAATACAAAGAACCTGCTGCGCTGCGAGCTCGGTTTGCGGAGTTGGGATTTGAGTTGCCATGCGATAATCAAATTGCGAAAGCAACCGACGACTCTCCATTGGCTCGCCCAATTGATATAGGAGGTTTTACTGTCGGTAACAGATGGTGTATTCATCCGATGGAAGGATGGGACGCTAACCGAGATGGTTCACCGACAGATCGAACTTTACGACGTTGGCGAAATTTTGGCTTAAGCGGAGCTAAACTGATCTGGGGTGGCGAAGCGGCTGCGGTGCAGCCCGACGGGCGAGCGAATCCCCACCAAACGATGGCGGTGTCAGAAAATGCTGGCGGAATCAAGGCACTGCTCGATGAACTGTTGACAGCGCATCATGAAAAATTCGGATCGACAGAGGATTTGCTTGTTGGTTTACAATTAACACATTCTGGAAGGTTCTGCCGGCCAAACAGCCATCTTCTCGAGCCTAGAATCGCCTACCACCATCCTTTGTTGGATGCAAAATTTGGGATCGATCCTAACGACGAAACCCTTGTTTGGACTGATCAGCAGTTAGAGGGCCTCATTCAATCCTACGTGATGGCGGCACAGCTGGCTCAATATGCCGGGTACAGATTTGTTGATGTGAAGTGTTGTCACGGATATTTACTACATGAATTTCTTAGTGCGCGGACACGGCCAGGTCCTTTCGGCGGTGATTACGAAGGACGTACTCGTTTACTAAAGATGATCATCAAAGGAATTCAGCAAGCATGTCCGCAATTGTTGGTGCTGGTGCGACTTAGTTTTTTTGATGCGCCACCATACGTTACGGGGCAGGAAGTAGGTGTGCCAATGGATTTCGAGCACCTGTTGCCATATCAGTACGGATTTGGTTGCCATCCTGATAATCCCTTAAAGCTTGATCTGACTGAACCTCTTCGCCTGGTGGAGGAGTTGAGGGATTTGGGTGTGTCGGCTTTGAATTTGTCTTGTGCCAGTCCGTACTACAATCCTCATCTAATGCGACCTGCGTCTTTTCCTCCAAGCGACGGGTATTTGCCACCGGAAGATCCGCTTGTGGGTGTGTTTCGACAAATCGATGCGGTGCGGCAATGTAAACAAGCCGTGCCTGATATTCCCTTAGTTGGAACAGGCTATACCTATTTGCAGGATTATTTGCCTCACGTTGCTCAGGCAGTTGTGCGTCAGGGCTGGGTTGATATGGTAGGGCTTGGCAGAATGGTTTTATCGTATTGGAATTTGCCTGCGGACACGTTGGAACGCGGAGTGATGGATCGCAAAGTGATCTGTCGCACCTTTAGTGATTGCACGACGGCACCTCGCAATGGAATGATTTCTGGGTGTTTTCCGCTTGACCCTTACTACAAGCAAATGGAAGAAGCTGGTAGGCTCAAAGAATTGAAAAGGCCACCGACTTAAAACTACAGCGCAGGATGCAGTAGAGAGAAGTTGATGGGGAGACAACATTCGGAGTTAGATGCATCCAGATGCATGGGGTGTCTGCATTTCCGAAGAATACTGACCTGTGTTAGATGCTTGATTTGACTCGTTTGCTGGCAAATCAGACAGATTTCATGGATACGGTTGCCGCTTTACAGGAAGGACAGGGCGCCAGTATTGATGGAGTCTGGGGCTCATCTTGCGCGCTGGTATCTGCTGCAGTAAGTTCACAGGGATTTCCTGTGAATCTGATCGTACTTCCCAGAGGCAAGCAAATCGACGATTTTGTTGATGATTTGACTTTGTTTACGGAACAGGAAGTGTTTGCGTTTCCTGTTTTGGAAACCGGGGCATCGCGTGAGTCGTACGGTAATGACGATCAGCATGGTGAGCGGATCCGTATTCTTAAACGCCTGATCGAAATTGATCAGCGGCGACCCAAGCCCTGTACGATTGTGACCAGTATTCAGGCTCTGTTGCAGCCGGTTCCGACACGTAAATCACTAGCAGCATCCACTCGAAGTTTGCAGGTTGGTGATGTCTTGGAAATTGAAAGTCTACAATCATGGCTGGTCGAAAATGGATTCCATGCGACATCGGCGGTGGAATTACCCGGAGAGTTTTCGAGACGAGGCGGGATTCTCGATATTTACGCACCGGAGTGGGAGCAGCCGGTGCGATTAGAGTTCTGGGACGAAGAATTGGAGTCCTTACGCCAATTTGACGTCCGCACGCAACGGTCAATCGAGACTTTAAGTCGTGTTGAATTGACTTCGATCGAATCTTACTACCGTGGAGAAGATCATCTCGCAAGTTTCCTTCCACCAGATAGTACGGTAACGATCGTTGAGATGGCAGATCTGGATGTCCAGGCGAGGGAATTTCTTAAACGCGAAAGTGACTTCAGGCGTTGTCATCAAGTTCGGGAAGTGATTCAAAGTTTGACACGGGAAGGCTACCTTCTTCTTAGCGCGCTGGCTGCCGGAGAATTGCAACATGATCTGAAATTGGCGTTTGAATCAGTGGAACGATTTTCGGGCGACGTCGATAGTATTTCATTGCAAGTAGAAAGAATTGGCAATGATCATCAACTGGTGATTGTCTGCCCGACGCAGGCAGAAATTCAGCGAATGAAAGAGATTCTGCAGGATACCCGGGCGACAGATCGTCAGCGCGTTCGGTACGAACTAGGGTACCTCAAACAGGGGTTTCACTGGGTTTCTCAAAAGACCGTGGTGTTGTCCGTAGGGGAACTGTTCCAGCGAACCCAATTGCGTCGTCGGCAGTTGCGTCAGAAAGGAAAACCGCTTGATAGCTTTACACAACTAAAAAACGGTGAATTGGTGGTTCATCTAGCGCATGGTATTGGTCGCTATCGTGGCATGGAGCTTTTGGAAAAAGAAGGCTACATGGAAGAACATCTGGTGGTGGAGTTTCATGGAAACACTAGGATTTTTGTTCCCGCCACCAGAATCGACTTGGTGCAAAAATATATCGGTGGTCGCAAAGTGCGTCCTGCTTTGGCCAGGATTGGCGGTAAGACCTGGCAAAATCAGAAAAAGGCTGCTGCTCGGGCAGTCGAAGATATGGCTGCAGAACTTGTCGATTTGCAAGCTACCAGAATGGCCCGACCGGGGATTACTTTTCAACCGGATTCAATATGGCAGAGTGAGTTTGATGCGTCATTTCCGTATGACGAAACTACGGACCAACTCGATAGTATTTCTGACATTAAAGATGACATGCAGAGTACTCGCCCCATGGATCGGTTGCTTTGCGGAGATGTTGGTTTCGGGAAAACCGAAGTCGCAATGCGTGCTGCTTTTAAGGCCGTGGATAGCGGGTTTCAGGTTGCAGTTTTAGTACCAACTACAGTACTGGCCGAACAGCACTACCAAACATTCAAGTCTCGTATGGCGCAGTTTCCGATAGATGTGGCCCGGCTTAGTAGGTTTGTTTCACCGTCCGAGCAGCGTGAAGCGGTCGCGGGTATTGCCAGTGGAAAGACTGATATCGTGATCGGAACTCATCGCATCGCCTCCAAAGATGTACGTTTTCAAAACCTTGGTCTGGTTATCATCGACGAAGAGCAGAGGTTTGGTGTGGAAATCAAAGAACGCTTGAAAAATGTCAGCAACAACGTTGACGTTCTCACGTTGTCGGCAACGCCGATTCCGCGAACGTTGCATATGTCGCTTGTAGGCGTGCGGGATATTTCTAATCTATTAACTGCTCCCGAAGAACGTATTCCTGTTGAAACACGAGTCTTGCGTTCTCAGGATGAAATTATTCAGGCTGCTATTCATAGGGAAATGAATCGTGGAGGACAGGTTTATTTTGTTCACAACCGAGTGAACGATATCGAAATTGTCGCCCGAAGGATCCGTGAATTGGTACCCGAGGCCAGGGTGGAAATTGGCCACGGTCAGATGAAGGAAGCGGATCTCGAACGTGTCATGGTTGGGTTCATCAACCATGAATTTGATGTCCTGCTGGCCACAACGATCGTTGAAAGCGGTCTGGATATCCCAAACGCTAACACGATTTTTATTGATCAGGCTGATCGTTACGGATTGGCAGACCTGCATCAGCTTAGAGGAAGAGTCGGTCGTTACAAACATCGGGCCTACTGCTATTTGCTTGTGGATCAGCACAAACATATTACCCCCGATGCGGCTAGACGTTTGCGAGCGATTGAAGAGTACTCGGAAATGGGAGCAGGCTTTGCGATCGCGATGCGAGATCTTGAAATTCGCGGGGCGGGCAATCTGTTGGGAGCTCAGCAATCAGGTCATATTGCAACGGTTGGCTATGAATTCTATTGCTCTTTGCTGGAAAACGCAGTTCGTCAGATTAAGAAACAACCTCCTAAACTAGGTATCGACGTGGAAATCGAACTGCCCGTGGATGCATTTTTACCGGAAGACTACGTAACGGATATTCGAGCAAAAATTGACTTTTACCGACGACTTTCCAGACTCGATGATTTCCAGCAAATTCATCAACTCGAAGAAGAGCTAATCGATAGGTTCGGCCGTTTACCTCAAAGCGTTCAGCAGCTACTCGAACTCGCTGAAATTCGTCTGGAAGCCACGATTTGGCAAATTACTGCGATCAGTCTGGAGGATCGGTTTTTGCGATTGTTGTATATGGACAGACAGCGAATTGAGCAGCTCTCTAGAAAAACCAACGGCGAGGTGAGAATCGTTGATCATAAAAGTGCTTATATGACCATTCCCCAAGGCGTTTCGAGTGACCAGAGCATGATTTCGTTTGTGAAATCGGTGTTGCAGGTATAAGTGAATAATCTCTAAAATTCCGGGAGGTGCCGTCTAAGACGGCACCCAAAACGTACGAACAGGTCATTTCCTGTCAGGTATTTTATTCACTAGAGGCGTGATTCAAAGATCATGAGTTTTCAGTTCATCTTGCGTACTACTGTTTCCGTGATCTTGCTGTTTGCAGGATCTCAAACTCTTTTGGCCCAGCCATTTGGATCGGCTGCAGGGAACTCACAATTCGTGCCTGCTTCAGGTACTCCACGGGTCGCTGCGTTGCCGGTTCCCACCCGCAATCAAACAGATGTAAACTCGCCAGTCGCAATTCCCCAAACACTCGACAATAATGTGTACGAACCGACAACGGTACTGGCAACAGTCGGCTCCGAATATATTCTTGCTGGTGACCTGCTTCCTCAGGTCGAAATCGTTATGTGGCTGATGTTTAAAGATAGGAGTCAAGAGGAACGTGAAAGGTACAAAAAGGAAATTGATGCTCAAAAGCAGATGTTGCTCAGCAACTTGTTGTTACAGGCGATCGATTCCAAGCTTTTGTTCCTCGCATTTAAGAGGTCAATGAAGCCGGAGGAACTTGAACAGTTTGAGGAACGTGCAACGGAAGTTGTCAATAATGCCTTTGTGAGCTCGATTGAAGAAACACTGCCACAAGTAAAAGTTGCTGATAAACAGGCAATGAAACGACTACGAGCCCGTGATATGCAGATTGCACAGCTTTGCACATTGATGATCGAACACGAAGTCGAAACGCTACGTGAATTGGATCGAATTCTGAAGAAATTTGGTAGTTCACTGGATCAGGCAAAACAAACGTTTGCTGAAACCAATTTTGGACGCCAGGCAATCTCATCGGATGTGAAGCTTAATTACGAAATTACACATCAGGATATGCTGGATTACTATCGTGACCACAGTGAAGACTATCAGATCAAGGAATCTGTGAGTTTTGAACAATTGATGGTTCAGTTTAAGAACCACGAAACTAAGCAGCAGGCATATCAGAAAATTTGTGCACTGGGAAATAGTGTTTTGCAGGGAGCTCCCTTTGAGAAAGTTGCCACCACTCATTCGGAAGGCCCCAAAAAGAAATCCGGTGGAAAATATCTGAACATTGAAAAGGGTGATTTAGTCAGCGAGAAAGTTGAAACAGTAGCTTTCGAGATTCCAGTTAATCGCATGAGCCCCATTATCGAAGATGAAAAAGGGTTTTATATCATCCGGGTCAATACTCACCGGCCGTCTGGACGTGAGAAATTCACGGAGGTTCAGGGAGAAATTGAACAGTTGATTAAAAATCAGCGTCGAAATGACGCGATCCAAAAATACATTAAGCAGGTGAAAAGCCATGTGCCGGTTTGGAATCGTCTGGAAGACAAGAAACCCTCCGGATAAAAGGCCTTCACTAGTAAGTCCATCTCAAAAGCCTCATTATAAGCCCGTCTTATGGTGAGGCATTTTTAATAGCTCTTAAAAACATGTTCACGCGTACGCTATTAAATTGGTCTTAGAATGTTATATTGTAGTAATACTTAACATACCTGCTTGTGGGTCGATCCCGGTCTATCATCGTTAATACGCCAAGGAATGCACTGTATGTCGGACGTTGCCAAACTTTCGGTCGGTGAACACGAACTCGAATTACCTGTCGTTGTAGGTACCGAAGAGGAACAGGGGCTTGATATCAGTAAGCTTCGTGGGCTGACAGGAATGATCACGCTGGACGAAGGTTTTGTAAACACAGGCTCAACTCAAAGTGCGATTACTTTTCTTGATGGAGAGCAGGGGATCCTTCGTTATCGTGGTTATGCGATTGAGGATATCTGTAAAAACTGCGATTTTATTGACTCGACATTGCTGCTTTTAAATGGCGATTTGCCTTCGGACGACCAACGAGCCGAGTTTCGTCAATCGGTCATCGCAGATATGCAGTTGCCCGATGGGATGGTCGAGTTGATCAGCGCTTTCCCACGGGAAGCACACCCGATGGCCATGCTGGCATCCTGTGTGAATGCACTTTCGACCCATCATCAGGATCAGGTCGATCCACTTGATAGTGAACAGGTTCAGAATTCAACCCGGCGTTTGATTGGCACGCTACCAACGATTGCTGCATATATTCATCGGCATCGGACAGCACAGCCATTTGTCGCTCCTAACGCTGCACTTGGATACGTCGAGAACTTCCTCACCATGATGTTTGCCGACGAGCAAGGTCATTATGAAATCGATTCTGACTTTATTGAAGCGTTGAACTTGCTATTAATCGTTCACCTTGATCACGAACAGAATTGTAGTACCTCCACAGTGCGGGTTGTTGGTTCGGCCAATACCAATCTGTATGCTTCCATTGCGGCAGGGATTTGTGCGTTATGGGGGCCGCTACATGGTGGAGCCAATGAAGCCTGTGTAAATATGTTGGCTGATATAGCAGCCGATGGTGGCGATGTAGCGAAATACGTTGCAATGGCCAAAGACAAACAGAACGGATTTCGGTTGATGGGTTTTGGCCATCGAGTCTATAAGAATTACGATCCACGTGCCCGCATCATTAAAAGTGCATGTGATGTGCTCCTTGAAAAACTTGATCTGGATGATCCGCTGTTTGAGATTGCTCAATCCCTGGAGAAGGTTGCTCTGGAAGATGAGTATTTCGTGGCTCGAAAACTCTATCCCAACGTTGATTTCTATTCAGGTGTCATCTACCGTGCGATTGGAATTCCGGTCGAACTCTTTACGGTATTGTTTGCGATGGGGCGTTTACCCGGCTGGATTGCTCACTGGCAGGAATTACACGCTTCACCAACTAAACGTATTTGCCGTCCTCGACAGGTTTATACCGGACCTGAACTTCGTGAAATCTAAGCCGTTGGCCAACAGGCCGGCAGCTTTGTCTTGAAATACATCATTAGGTGCTACAGCCTGCCTAATCGTTACAACCGGCTAACTGCTATGTTCCTCGCAGTTAGGTGATTATTTGTCACGTTGATTGAATAAGTCGATACATAAAAAGAGGTACCGTTTACCTCCTTTTATGTTGCCGCACGGAAGCGATCAAAGTGAAGAAATTAAGAACACTACTATATATCGCGACGTTGTTAATGCTGGTGCTATCAGCTACCGCTGATGACGATTTTACCAGAGCGATTCCTGTTGATAGTGATCAACCCGTCGTGAGTACGGTTAGTCTGCACCCTCATGGTAAATGGCTGGTAACCGCGGGTGACGATCATGTTGTTCGAATCTGGGATCTTCCCAGTGGAACGCAGATCCGTCAAATTCCTGGACATACCGATTGGGTCCGCAGTTCTGCCTTCATTCCAAATTCAACACAAGTCCTAACAGCTGGCGATGATGGTCACGTTCATTTACTTGATATAGTTGAGGGAACCTTGAAACGAAAAGTCACATCTGTTGACTTTTCGATTTTCCGCCTGAAGGTAGCACCTAACGGTAGTGTGATTGCCATTTCCGGATTCTCTAAAAACCTTTTCCTCATTGATACCCAATCCGGAAACGTACTTCATAAGATTGATGCCCTTACAGATGATGTGCGCGGGCTTTCGTTTTCAAATTCAGGGAAGGTCATCGCGAGTGGAGGCCGAGACGGAATTGTTCGATTATGGTCGGTGGATACAGGGCAACAAGTAGGCGAAATTATGGCGCACCGGCGTAGGGTGCGTGATATGTGTTTTATCTCTGACGATTCCATGCTGGTTAGTATTTCCGACGACAGAACGATGTTTGTTGCTGACCTGGGAAATGCGGCTGAAAGTCATCGTGTTCCGCTCGGAGCGATCCTTCCATTTGCGTTGGTCGATTGCGGTAATCAGCAAGTCGCTGTTGGTGGGACAGATAACCGAATTTCCATTTGGAATCTTAAAGAACAAAGCATCCGTAAGGTGTTTCAGGGGCATACCGGAAGCATCACCTCGCTCGATTACGTGACCCGTCCGGGTGGGTTGGGTGGAGTTGTGGTATCCGGCAGTTTCGATACCTCCGTCCGTACCTGGCCATTGGGTCCGCTCAATCCAGTTCGAGTTCGTGTAAGTGAAAAGTCTCCCGCAGCCACCAAGTAATGAACGAATGAAAAAAATTGCGACGACAATGAAATCGATTCTGAGCCGAAGCGTTACAAAAAAACGTCAGACGACGGCTGCGCAATTGGGAGGCTATGAATTGCTGGAAGGCCGTTGCCTGCTGGCCACGGATATACTACAGCTCGGAGTAGTTTACACAGAGAGTGATTTTGGTTCAGATGCCAGCGGTGATACTCTGGAAATTACGTTTAACCAGGGGGCTCCAGATACGGAATTAACACGCCTGATTATTCATGGTGATCACAATCAGATTGGATATGATGCCGGCGATATCATCTTCGATATTCAAGATCATGGTTTGGGAGCGGATCAGTCGTTCCCCTTTACCATTGCCCAGATGTCGACACAGTATCCGGGGGCAACAGTTACAGCTACCGTGCAGGATGGCAGTAGTACTCTTATCCTGGACTTTAAGGAATTTGTTGCCGGCGATCGAGTTGTGCTGGAATTGGATGTCGACGAAGTCGAAATTGATCTGCATGGAACAGACGCTGAAAAGAATGAAGGAATTGATCCGATTACTTCAGGAATTGAATTTCAGGGAGTACGAATCCTTGCTGAATTCTCAGCAAAAAACTACCGCGATTCAGGTGCGATGGCAGTCTTTCGCAATAGCTACGATGCTACTTTGGAAGCTTCTGGATTGGACCTTCCTAAAGATAATGAGAATGAAATGCGCGACCGAACAGCCGCTGCATTTGTATCGGTAGTTCAAACGCCATTGCCAGTTCGCATTGCCGGATCGGTCTTTGTGGATATCGACAATAATCAACAACGCGACGAACAGGATTACGCTCTTGAAGATGTACAAATCGAACTCTGGAAATTCGAATCAGGCAGCTACATTCCCACCGGGAAAACCTCAACGACTGATGCGAGTGGTGCATATGATTTTGGAGGCCTCGAAGTCGGGATCTACGAAGTCCGGGAAATCCAGCCAATCGGATTGATTGATAGTGCAGGTTTTGCCGGGCAACTGAATGGGGGAAATGCTGGAATTGTCCTTAGTCCGAATGTTGTTTCGGAAATTGTGGTTTCTGCCGGTGGTAGTGAAGTCACAGATGTCGATTTTGCTGAGACCGATTGGGCTGAAATCCGAGGTGTTGTATCTTCAGCAACAGACGGTCCGATTGGCGATGTGACGGTGCAATTGATTTGCAATGATGGTGATTTGGTGCGGACAACTGTCACGGATGAAGCGGGAGTTTACGTCTTTGAAGAAGTTACTCCCGGTTCCTGCTGGATACATGAATCGACCCCTGCAGGTTTCCTGGACGGTCCGGATTTCCCCGGGACTGTTAACGGTTCTCCTCAAGGTGAATCGGATGGACTGGATAGTCTGGGGCCAATCCATCTTGTGGCTGGTGATGAAGCCAGACAGTATAACTTTTCAGAGATCCGTCCGGCCGCCTTGACTGGAGTGGTTTTCCGCGATGGAGATTCCTATATCGTTCATACAGAAGATGATGTGCGATTTCGGGGTAATGGCCAGCTCGATCGCGATGATATGAGAATCGCTGGTGTTGAATTGATTTTGATCAATCATCGAGATGGAACCGAAACAACTGCTCGCACGAATCATCGAGGTGAATTTGCATTTCGCAATCTTGAACCGGGGCAGTATTCGTTACATCAAGTCCAGCCAGTTGGGTATTATGACGGGCCTGACTATGCCGGAAGTCATCGCGGCCTTGTAGACTCAGCAGCTGATACTATTCATCAGATCGACATTCGCGAAGGTGAAGTGGCTCGGGATTATCTCTTTAGTGAATATCAGGCTGAAATCGTTGCGTTGCCGGAAGCTAAGGATCCTATCGGAGTCGTTCCGGAAGCAATTGACTGGGGAGGCGATCCGGAATCGGGAACTGGTACGGTTTATGCACCTGTGGACATTATCAGCCTGGTCGATAATTCGGCTCGACAAACTATCAAACACAGATCTCAGATTCCGATTTACTCAGCACAGAATTCAAGACAGCTTGCTGCAAATGCCTGGCACTTGAGCGTCATTGATGGGGGTAATCCGCGAGGGGAGCTGAAGCCGGCCAATATAGGCCAACTCAGTTTGGTTTCAACCCCGCTAATACAGGTTGACGCCCGATGGAGTGAAGCAACATTGGACAGCGGCCAATGGGAGGCCGTTTCGATTTGGGGAGATCAGATCGACTTGCAGCACGTTGTATTAGGAGATAACAATGCAAAGTCGCTGGCAGGTGATTTCAACGGCGACGGCGTGACAGATATGGCAATTTTTGTCGATGGCTACTGGTTTATTGATATCAATGGTAACGGCCGGTGGGATGAACAGGACTTGTGGGCTCGTATGGGTAGTCATGAAGATCAACCCGTCGTCGGTGACTGGGATGGTGACGGTAAAGATGATATTGGAGTCTTTGGTCCACAATGGCCGGGTGATGATGCCATTGTCGAGCGGGAACCGGGATTGCCTGATGCCGCCAATAAAATAAACAAACCGTTACCCAAAAATATACCGCCCACAGAAGCGGCAGCCTCGCGTCGCCGATTGTTACAGAAGTCATCTCAAGGGCAGGTTCGCGCGGACGTGGTGGATCACGTCTTTAAGTTTGGCCGACAGAATGAAATCGCAGTCTCCGGAGATTGGAATGGTGACGGCGTCTCCAATATTGGAACCTATCGCGACGGTATCTGGAGATTGGACCTTAATGGTGACGGGCGAATCTCTGACGGGGATGAAGTGATCCAACTTGGCAGTTCTGAAGATTTTCCCATCGTCGGAGATTTTGATGGTGATGGAATTGACGAACTGGGGATCTACCGTAACGGTATCTGGAAAATAGATTTAAACGGAGACCGGGATTTTCATCATGTCGATGAAGTCTTTCAGCACGGTACTCCGGGCGATTCACCTGTGGTCGGTGATTTCGACGGAGACGGAGTCGATGATATTGCTGTATACCGAGCAAATAAAGCCGGCTAATTCAACGAATTGAAAGCGTTTCGATCAGGAATTCTTCAGTTGCTCCGCTTCAGCAGTGATTTTGGCAAGCTCTGCTTCTAACGCGTCCAATTCACCTGGTTCGTCATTTTGCTGTTTGACACACATGATTTTGTGTTGCAGGTCCTTCTGCTTTTTGCGAATCACAGCAAGGCGCTTCTTAGCTTTTTTATCCATGGATACGGATCCTTATTCGTTAGCGAACGGAGTGGCATTCGGTGTGGGTGGTAACTCTGAGGGTGCGGTTTCAGCTGCTGGAATGGAGGTGTTGCGGGCCACCCGTGGTGCAACCTGCATTAGCCCAGCACAAAGGACAACGGCGATAGCTGCAATCATGTTGATCTTACCCCAACGCCTCTCCTTCTTTTGGAATTCAATGGCGACTTCACTTCGACCTGATAACAACGAGCTGATATAGAATACAACAGCAACCAGAACTAATTTGACGGTAAAGGCTGCATGGTAAATCGGTGACGGCTTAGGATCGCCTTTGAAGGCAACGTAGGCGTTATAGAACCCACTGACGATTATGATCCCAGCACAGACCATAATGACTTTGGCCCAGGTGCGTTTTACCTTGTCTTTGACTTCCGACGCATCCTCGCTCGCACCCAGGGCTGGGATCAAAACGGTATTCATGAAAATGGCACCACCAACCAAAATGACGGCTGGGATGATATGCCCCCAACGGGAAAGAAGTTGGATGTAATCCGTCGGTTCCATGATCTGTCTTCCTGTTATTCAATCGATGCGAAAGTTTGTTGGGCCAATTCCAGAGCTTGCTGCTTAGATTCGATTTGCCCAAGCAATTGCTGGTCTCTGACTTCTTTTAGCACTTTAGAGAATGCTGGCCCGGGCGTCATGCCCAATTCGATTAACTCCGCCCCACTAATGAGTTCTGGAGGATTTAGTTGCTGGTTGGGAAGTGTGAGTTTTGCTTCACAGAACTCAATGCCACGCAGTTTTTGGTTCAATGCCGGAGTTTTGTTGACAAGTGCTTTTGCCAAGGTAAGTGTATCAATTGCCTGGGGGTGAATCAGGAGGCGTTGGATTGTCGGCCAGGGGAGTGTGTCCGCATCGATCAACTGCTCTACGTGTCCCAGAATCCAACAGGTTTTCTCGGCGATCTCATTCGAGGTCTTCATGGATTTAAGGATTCGCTTGACACTTTTAGCCGTAAGTTGCGGTGCCAGAGTTTTATAGATAGCTGCCAGTGTCAGTGCGGTTTCGTTGATTGGCAACAGATTTAATAACGATTTGAGTAGGATAACCGCAGATTCATTCGGCTTGGTTTCAGGCAGGACATAGCGGAGTATTCCTGTTTCCACTAGCAAATCGATGCCACGCAGGCGGTGTTGTGATGATAGTGTTTTCTCCAATTCCACTAGAATTCGTTCACGTGACACCTGACTTAGATTGTCAACGAATCGACAAACGGCATCGAAAGTTTCGGGCTCTATTTGAAAATCGAGTGTCGTAGCAAATCGGATTGCCCGGAATATTCTTAGCTTATCTTCATCAAAACGCTCTGCCGGACTTCCAATCGCTCGGATTTGCTGTTTTTGTAAATCTGCTAAGCCGCCGACATAGTCGATCGTTTCCATGGTCGTCGGATCGAGAAACATTCCATTGACTGTGAAGTCACGGCGTTGTGCGTCCTTTTCAGGTGTACTAAACGTGACCTGGTCAGGGCGCCGTCCGTCAGTATAGGACTCGTCTTTGCGGAATGTTGCAATTTCAATATTTCCCTGTTCTTTAGAGCCGATTAATGTGATGACTCCAAAGGATGCGCCGATTGCCAAGGTGCGTTTCTTGCCGAACAACTGGCGTATTTCGTCTGGACTAGCATCGGTTGCCACGTCGTAGTCTTTTGGCGTAATTTGAAGATGGTAGTCGCGCACGCAGCCACCCGCCCAATACGAGATGAAATTTGCTACACGTAGTTTTTCCACTGTTTTCACAGCGAACTCGCGAGCTTTTTCGGGGTCTATGGATTGCGTGCTGCCCATAGATAGAACATAACAGTTTGAATGAAAATATATAGATGTTGAATGTTCGAAAACGAAGGATGCAGTGATGAGTGAACTTGGGTTAGAAATTTCCGTTGGGGAGACAAAGCAATTGCTTGATTCGGGTGCTGATTTCTACTTCATGGATTGTCGTGAGCAAAACGAGTGGGATTTTGTAAAAATCGAAGGTGCTGAATTGTTACCGATGAGTGAAATCCAGACGCGGGTCGATGAACTGGAATCGCAAAAAGATCGGCATATTGTGATTCATTGCCATCATGGTGGTCGCAGTCTTCAGGTTGCGCAGTGGTTGCGACAACAGGGATTTTCTCAGGCTCAAAGCATGGCCGGTGGAATTGACGTTTGGAGTCAGGAAATCGACTCGACAAAACCACGCTACTAATTACTTGCAAGTTGCATGGAAGCTTCCCGTAAACTGGCAGAACTACTGATAAACGAGAAAGAACGAATCGATGACGACGGCATTTGTAACCGGCCCGACCGGGTGTATCGGAGCAGCGACTGTTGAATATTTACTCGACCATGGTGTGGATCGTGTAGTAGGAATGAGTCGTAAAAGAGACTTTAGCCGGATTGCCGGTCAATACCATGATCGGCTGGAATTTATGGAAGGCGATATAACATCGCTCGAGCAGGTACAGTCTGCCATGATGTCGGTTCAGCCCCAGTGTATTATTCACTTGGCAGCTTTGCAGACTCCGGACTGCATGGCCCGACCACTCCAGGGGATGGAGGTCAATGTGGTCGGTACTCGAAATGTTGTACAGGCAGCCGCTGAGCTAGGTGACAGCTTGAGACGTCTGGTACTCGCCAGTAGCTCAGCAGTGTATGGTCCGCGAGATATGTATCCAGGCGAAACGGTCGCAACGAACGTCCCCTATCTGCCTCCCAACCTCTATGGTTATTGGAAGGTCTGCAATGAAGGAATGGGTCAGGCATTTCATCGTGAAACAGGCATTTCGACAGTTTGCATTCGCCTTTCCACCTGCTACGGACCCGGGCGTGACTTAGGCATGACGTCTGCCCCTACCGCCATGCTTAAATGCGTGGCCGCGGGTGAATCATTTCGAATGCCTTATCAGGGTCGTGAACACTTTCATTTTGTTAGGGATGTTGGAGCTGGATTTGCCGAAGCGGCCATTTCTGAGTTTGCCGGATACGGTGTCTTCAATCTGAGAGGTATTACTGTTCATACGGAGCAATTCATCGAAGTGATTCGAGCGGTTGCTGTCGAGCTAGGGATGGAGGGTGTAGATGTTGGCATCGAAAGTGGAGCGCAGGGAATGCCGTTTGTAAATGATTTAGATGCCGAAACTTCACTAGCAGCTTTCCCTAAAATGCCATTAACTACGATTGAAGAGGGTATTCGAATTTCGCTTCAGTCTTTTCAAGAAATGGCTGAAGCGGGGTCGTTAGATGCTTCTTATCAACCCGGGGGATAATTCGGATTTCTGGAAAAACGTGATTCGTTGATGTAGAACGAAAGGAACTCAAGCGAATCATACGAATCAAACAAGGAATACAAATGCAAGATATTAGAAAAACGATAATCATGCTTGGCTTCCTGTTGGGCGATTTAGCAGTTGTCTATGCACAGCAGGAATCAAGCGTTGAAGTAACGATTCGAGCGCAACGTGTTCATCAAAGTACCTTTGTATTCGATGGTCACAACGATTTGCCGTACACACTGCGAAAGGATGCTTCTTCGTCTTTTACAAAAATGGATATTGCGAAGCCGCAACCTTCCATTCATACGGATATCCCAAGGTTGAGAAAAGGAAACGTCGGAGCTCAATACTGGTCAGTCTATGTACCAGCGTCCACAGCTTATCGCGGTGAAGCACTCAGTCAAACACTCGAACAAATCGAAATCGTCCATGCGATGATCGAAAAGTATCCGGAGACGTTTGCTCTCACAAGAAACTATCACGAAATAGTGCGAGCTCGACGCGAAGGTAAAATCGCCTCCTTGATCGGAGTCGAAGGTGGACATTCGATTGAGGACTCGATGGCCAATCTGCATCGTCTGTTTAATCTGGGGGCCCGTTATATGACACTCACTCATTCAGATACTTTAAGCTGGGCAGATTCTGCCACGGACGAAACGAAACATCATGGATTGAACGCATTTGGCGAAGCGATTGTCCTGGAAATGAATAAAATCGGCATGATTGTTGATTTGTCTCATGTGTCCGAAGCAACAATGCATGATGCTCTGGATATCTCTACCGCTCCCATTATGTTCTCACATTCCTCTGCCCGCAGCGTCGCTAAACATGTCCGAAACGTTCCCGATACAGTTTTGAAACGGATGAAAGATAATGGTGGAATTGTAATGGTCAACTTTTTCTCCGGATTCGTCGATCCGGAAGCGGCAGAGATCATGTCCAACATGTTTGATGTTTCAAGAGAATTACGCAAAAAGCATGAAGATGATGACCAGTACAATGCTGCGATGGCTCGATGGCGAGCGGCTAATCCCTACCCGCCGGGGACAATTCATGATGTTGTTGATCATATCGATCACCTGGTTCGTGTTGCGGGAATAAATCATGTAGGTATCGGTTCTGATTACGATGGAGTTTCTAAACTCCCAATGGGACTTGAAGACGTGTCAACCTATCCCCGGATAACTCAACTCCTGTTGGATCGAGGTTATTCCCGTCGTGATATCGATAAAATCATGAGTGCAAATATGATGCG
>PBCP01000081.1 GCA_002717145.1 Planctomycetaceae bacterium
ACGATAGACATCCAGTTGATGGCCTATACGCAGTCCGTCGTCCTGGCCCAGTGAAATCTGGAGCAGGTCCTTTTGAATGGCAATGACACGTCCGTCCAGTGCTGGTGGCTTATCCAGCACGTCCGTGAATTCATCCAAACCGTTTCGTTGAACCACATTGGATAATCGACCGATTTGGTTTCGTAACTGACTTTCACGCTCTTGGGCTTGGATTTTCAGGCTTTTTAAGTGATTCACTTCGTCAGTCAATGTTAGGATCTGTGCGAAGAAAGTGTCGGTGCGTTGCTGAGAATCATTGATGTCGTTTCGTAAGCCTTCGACTTCAGTTGTTAGCTGCTTCTTCGTGGCCTCAGCAATTCTTAATGCATCTGATAGGTCGTTACTGCGAGCCTGTGTCGACTTTACAATTTCTTCTTTGTCAGCCAGATCAGCTGCAATAGCTTCAACCTGAGTTTCCAAAGCTGCTAACGCGTATGCCCGGGCAACACGCTCTCTTTTTAGACTGGCTTCCACAGCCGTTTTTTCATTTTCCAAAGTCGTTTGCAGACCCAATAGGTTGGTATTCCGCTCAGCAATGGTTTTATACTTATCGTTCAGATTGATATGGGTTTGATAAACCGTGATAGAGAATCCCATGAACAATGTGCTCATGATGAAGATCAATACGGTGAAGATTTTTCCAATCAGTGTCATGACACTAACGCTTTCCTAAGGGAATAACCGTTGGTTAGTTTGGAACCAAATTTAAGCAATCCGCACGATGGATGTGTAGGAAATAACTTAAATAAGTGGTTGGCGCGAACAATCGATACAATCGCTCATTCTTAAAATTCGGACAAACATACCCGCTGGAATCAATATAAGTCTCAGTTTTTACCAATGTCAATCAAATACTGTTAATCTAGGCAATTTGCGTGGAGGTGAAAGCCATGCATTTCAAAGTTCGATATTTAGCGGGCAAGGTAATAATATTCTTGAATCCAATAATAGCAAGCTTGTTGTTGACTCGATTGGAAGTCAATCAGAAGGATTGGAGATTACTATTTTAACCAATGAAATAAGGGTAATGAGTCCACAACACATGGCAAAAATGTCACCGTAAATTAGGTAAATACTATCGGTTGATGATCTACCCACTTTGGCAATCACGTATCCAGCTTTCTTTTTGTCCACTTTAGCTAGTAATTTTCCTGTTGGCCCAATCCAGCCGGAAATCCCTGTGTTGGCAGCAATAAGGTTGGGCCGGCGTAATTCAACTGATCGCATAATATTGCATCGTAGGTGTAGATCCAGCATTGAAGAGCCCCAAAACCAACCATCGTTTGTTAGATTGAGCATGACGTCGGGGCGTCTACCATCGGAATCAGCGGTGTGAACCATATTTCTAATTCGGTGTGGTACAGTACTTTCAAAGCAGATGTTGGGGCTGAATTTAACACCGGATATATCAAATTGAAGATCTTGCTCACCAGAAGCTAACGTGGCTATTGGTAAAAGGCTGTAGAGGCTTGGGAATAAATCACCGAGCGGAATATATTCTCCGAACATGACAAGATGATTTTTGTGATACATATTTAATACCTCGCCATCCGGAGAAACTAGAACGGCAGTGTTGTAAGTTGGTGTCTTGGCGCGAGTCAAATCAACAGCGCTGGTACCACCGATCAACATCGCTTTACCCAATCCAGTTTCATCCTGATTGCCGTTGAGGTATTGCAGCAAACTACGATGTTGTTGTTGTTGGGATGCTTTGACTCTGGCGACCCACTGGCGGATTTCACCCTGGTCCTGCGACACTTCTTCGGGTTGGGAAGGGACGTGAAGGAATTCACCATCAGCAATGAGTAAGGGACCTACCGGGTACATGGACTCCGGCCAAACCAGAAGATCCAATCCAGTTTCATCTCCGAGTGCACGGATTGATTGTTGGTTGTAAGTCCTTTGCTTTTCCTCTTCCTTTTTCAAATGTGCTTCGTAGGGCAATTCGAATTCGGTATAGGTAATTCCCTGAATGAGTCCGACTGAAACGGCTGTAGCATCAGTATTCTCGAAATCGAATTTGGCGAGACTTTGTTGGCCATACACAAAACAGGCAATGAGAATGCAGGCCAAGACCCCACCTTCGGCAATAAGCTGTCGTATCGAGAAGTGCCGGGGAAATATTGTTTGGGTATCACGGAGTTTCAAAGTAACCACTTTAGTGATTTGGTAAAGCATGCCAGCACCGAGTAGCAGTACAAAAGAGATTGCAAAACCGCCAGCCAAATCTGCAATTTGTAGGAACCACAAGTGGTCGACTTGGGAATGAGAAAGTGATCCCATGGAAAAACCGGAGATAACATACCCTCGTATCCATTCCACACATACCCAGCCAATGGCACCAGCATAAGACATTGGTATTTTCAGTTGGTGGTGAAGGGCTCGAGCTGCAAAGATAAAAAGTGGTAGGTAGAGCCCCAGGTAAAACGAAAGTGCACCCCAGCCAAAATAGGTGGTCCAGTGAGCTAGTCGCATTCCCTGCAATAAGGCTAGCCAACAGAGACTGTGACCGAAATACAGACTCAGATAAACGCGTCTTGTGGTACTACCGCGAAACTGAAGGTTCTTTGTAGCGATGAAAGGAAACCAGAAAGCGGGTGCAACCCAGGCAGCCCAGCTCCAGCCCAGCGGTGGCAGACAAGCGTAGAGCAGGCAGTTTCCAAGTAGGCCGTATAAAAACGGTGAACACCTGAACGGTAAATCCTTTTCGTCGTTCTGAGGTTCGGGAGAATTCATACCACATGCAAATCAGGATGGGATCTCCAGCACCGTAATCTCTTCACCGGCTGGATATCGTTGGTTACCTGCCGGAAAGAAAGCTAATGCATTCGCCTCACTTAACGTTCGTTGATCGGCTGATCCTTTCCAAGCCAGAGGTGTAACGTAGCGAGTTCCGTCTTGTTCTGTCAATTGAGCTGGAAAGTAAGTTGGTCGATCACCGCGTTGTTGGAACTCAGAATTGAGGCATGCCTTTGTTTTCCGCAGGCAATTACCTGAACCTCCCTGCCATAAAGATATAACAGGTGTCACAAACAGGAGAAAACAGACCAGGCTACTGACGGGATTTCCGGGGAGCCCAAAAACCAGAGTCCGACGACCTTCGGCGTGCTGGTGAATGCCAAACCACAACGGTTTGCCAGGTTTGAGTTTTAATTTGTGAAATATTTGCTCGACCCCATGCTGATTTAGCACTGCCGGTACTAAATCTCTGACACCGGCAGATACACCTCCGGACAGAATCAGAATGTCTGCTTCCAGTCCCGACTTGACCAGATCAGACAACGCTTTCAGGTCGTCGACACCAATCCCCAGCGACTGAGCTTTCGCTCCGAATTCTTGCCCCAAGGCCTGAAGTAGCGGCCCATTGGAATTTCTGATTTGTCCGGCTTGAGGGACTTCGCTGGAATCAACCAGTTCATCGCCGGTACTAATAACGGCAAGTTTTGGCTGAGGAAATACTGGTACAGACGAGCAGCCGATCTCGGCCAGTATTCCAACTTCGATAGGACGAATAATCGTCCCGCGGGTCAGAATCGTTTCACCTTGCGCCAGTGAAGTTGCCTGCCGCATGACGTTTGTTTCAGGCTGAATGGAATCCTGTTCAATCGTCACTACTTCCAGATCGCGAGTCGTTTGTTCAACCATAACCACGGCGTCAGCTCCGGGAGGTAAAGGAGCTCCTGTCATCACTTGAATCGCTGTTCCCGGCTGAACAGATTGAGTAGGCGTTTCCCCCGCCATTACTGCTTCGAGGACCTCAAGTGTAACTCCGGAATGAATATCGGCGGCAATGACGGCATAGCCATCAACGAGTGACTTATCATAGGGCGGAGAATCAATATCGCTCTGAATATCTTCTGCCAGAGTTCGACCAACAGAATCTGAAAGCGCACAGAATGTGGGGCGACCGTTCGGTACCTGAGCCAGGATTTCGGCTAATGCTTGCTCGACGCTGATCATACGGTCAGTTCAAGAAAACGTTGAAGGATTGTTGGCCCCATATCGGAAAGAAAACTTTCTGGATGAAACTGCCAGCCAATTAAAGGATATGATTTGTGGCGAATGGCCATGATTTCGGTTGTACCATCCGGAGCGTCTGCCCAGGCTGCCACTTCAAATTCATCACTCAGAGTATCAGGTTCAATAACCAGGCTGTGATATCGTGTGGCCGTAAACGGGTTAGGAAGATCGGCGAAGATTCCCTGATTGTCGTGGTGGATACTATCTGTTTTGCCGTGCATGAGTTGCTTAGCTCTGACAATCGTGGAACCAGTGGATTGACCAATCGACTGATGACCTAGACAAACGCCGAGTATGGGTACCTTACCTTTCATATATGTAATTACATCCATGCTGACTCCGGCTTCGGTAGGCGTGCAGGGGCCGGGAGAAATGATGATATGTGACGGACCAAGTGATTCGACTTGCTCAGGAGTGATCTGATCGTTGCGATACACCTGTATGTCCAGCGTAGGATCTAATTCTCCTAACCGTTGAACCAGGTTATATGTAAATGAGTCGTAGTTATCGATGAGCAGGATCATGAGGACTTACTGCAAGCAAAAAATCAGTATTGATGAGCTTATTTTAACTTAGCCAAAAAACATATCGAGTCCACGCCTTTTGATATTTGGATTTTTTGCAACCCCGATGTCCAGGCATGAAGTCAAACTTCACCACCCTATCTTTCCACACTTGGTTGCCTATATTCCACTTACATTCGCTGAAATAAATAGGCAATTCCCAAGAGGGCGTTTGGCGATAATAATAGGAGTTACCTTAATTGTCTGAATGCAACGCAACACAAAGAATTGGGATTCATGAGTATTGCAACCGAGCAACCACTGCCGGATATCGCCAGTTATAAGTCGCTGGGAAATGAAGAACTTTCGACTCGTATAGAACGAGTTCGTGAGGCAATGGGCCCCGAATTGTTGATTCTGGGACACCATTATCAACAGGATGAAGTGATTGAACACAGCGATTTACGTGGTGATAGTTACCAGTTAAGTCAAATGGCTGCAGAGAACACGGATTGCAGGCACATTGTATTTTGCGGCGTACATTTTATGGCCGAAACTGCAGATATTCTGGCGAATCGGCCAGAAGTTCTTGACCAGCGAGGCTATCGGGTATCAGTTACCTTGCCGGATATGGCTGCTGGTTGTTCGATGGCAGATATGGCAGGAATAGAACAGGTTGAAAACTGTTGGGCAGATCTGGGCGAAATCATCGACACGAATGATATTACACCTGTGACGTATATTAATTCGGCCGCGAGTCTGAAAGCCTTCGTTGGCAAACATAATGGAATTGTTTGTACTTCCAGCAATGCACCTGCCGTCCTTGAATGGGCATTTCAAAGAACCAGTCGCGTTCTGTTCTTTCCTGATCAGCATCTTGGAAGAAATACCAGTCTGAAGATGGGGATTACCAATGAACAGATGCCTGTTTGGGATCCTTATCAACTGGAAATGGGAGGTAACACAGACGCTGCCATAGCAAGAAGTAAGGTAATCCTTTGGAAAGGCCATTGTAGCGTACACCAGATGTTTCAGGCTGAACATGTCGCGATGTTCCGTCAACAGCATCCCGGCATCAAGATCATGGTGCATCCCGAATGTCCTCAGGAAGTTAATGACATCGCGGATGTTTCGGGATCCACCGGAAAGATCATTGAGGTGATTAATAACGCCGAACCAGGGTCGAAATGGGCAATTGGTACGGAACTACACTTGGTGAATAGACTTCAAAAAGAGAATCCTCAGCTTGAGATCCATTTTTTGTCACCGGTTGTTTGTATGTGCGCAACAATGTACCGAATTGACCTGGCTCATCTTTGCTGGAGTTTGGAGAATCTGCAGCATGGTACTCAGGTGAATGCCATCCGAGTCGATGATGACGTATCTAAATGGTCTCTGGTGGCGTTAGAACGGATGCTCAGTGTGAAATAAAAAAACCGGACGATAAAGCCCGGTTCGATTTTGATTTGCACGTTGGAGTTAGCCATCCACATCCCGGCAATACTTCAGCATTCCTTCAACATCGCCGGTATCTTTCAAAGCCGGAGCATCCCCGGCGACAGCAGAAGGTTTTTCTTCAGCGGCGGGAGCTTCTTCTTGAGCAGCCTCAGGTTCCTCCTCCGCGGCGGCAGGCGATTCCTCTGCGGCAGCAGCAGGGGCTGATTCACCCGCAGCGCTAGCACGAGCAGCAGCCAGCATATCAGCCACACTCATACTTCCGGCATCGGCTGCAGGAGCAGCTGGTGCTGTTTTTTCTTCGACTGCTGGTGCAGCAGTTTCTGCAGCCGGAGCTTCTGCTGCGGGAGCAGGCGTTTCTGCAGGAGGAACGGGTGTGGAAACCGTTTCTGTTTCGTGGACAGGTTCATCCACTAGCTTAAGAAAATCAACATCGATATCGTACCAGCCGATGTTATTATGCCCGTCAAATTCGACTAAGGCCCGGCCGCTCATATTCACGGTTCTCACGGTGCCTGTTAGTCCCTGAAATCGACCTAATTCCGGGCGATTATCATCAACAATGACAAGCTGATCGGTGTAAATTCTCTTGAGGTTTTCAATGTGTTCGAAGACCATGGATGTATCCGTTAGTTAATGGAGTGTCAATCACGCTGATTCAACAATTCTTATCGTAGAGAAGCCCTTTATCAAGGGGACATCAGTCTCTAATTAGAAAGATGTGTTAACCAAATAGTCGGTACTTCCAGCGAACCGTCGCCGGCCAGCTTGGAGGCATTTCAGTGGGAGTAATTTTAATTAGGTTGCCATCGATTTCCAGTTCGTCCAGTTCACCTCGCCCGGTCGATTCGATCTTAATCTTGCAGGTCCTGCCAGCAATGGAAAGCTCAGCTATTTTCTGAACGGGGTCTACAATTTTTACTGGTACGCTGCTGCGATAGGTGGTGCCGAGCGATCCGGCCTCTTCATCGGCAACACGACAGGCTACGTCGAACAGAAGCGACCGCTGAGCGTTATCGTTTTCGATACTCATCGACCAGTGACTGTTCCCGGCCATTCCGACCATCAATCCAACCTGGCGGCTTTGAGTTCGCTGCTCGACCGATAAATCCTGTAATGCAGGACTTGGCGGCCAACAGTCTTCATCGGTTCCTTCTACGCTTTCGAGCAACCGAAATGCCTGCTCGCCGGCAACCCAGTCTACAACATGGATGTAGCGGTCGTCTTTCCACTGCATGGAAGTTCGCAGACCGGTCGCATCAGGTCCAATGGCATCGAGATGCTTTAATTCAGACAAGTCTTGTCTCCTCTTTTCCCTCGTACACCGAGTACCACTTTTTTCCTAATAAGAACATCGAGGCACCGGCATGTCTGTTCGGGCTAGTTTATTCTAATCTTGCCCGATGCGCCAACGCAGAAAACTCTCGAGAAATCCGTCAATATTTCCGTCGAGCACCGTGTGGAAATTGCCTTCTGAATAACCAGTCCTAGCATCTTTGACACGCTGATCAGGGTGCAGAAAATAGTTGCGAATTTGAGATCCAAAGCCGACCCGGGCTTTGTCTTTGTATTTCTGAGCCTGTTCTGCTTCTCGTTTTTCTTCTTCGACTCGGGCCAGGCGTGCACGTAGCATTTTGTAAGCTGCAGCTCGGTTTTTGTGTTGACTGCGTTCATTCTGACACTGAACGACAATTCCGGTGGGCTCATGAGTTAAGCGAACCGCGCTATCTGTTTTGTTGACGTGTTGGCCACCTGCGCCACTTGCACGGTATGTATCCTCACGAACATCCTTTTCATCAATTTCAATCTCGACATCGTCCGAAATTTCGGGAGCTACGTCGATCGCCGCAAAGCTGGTTTGTCGCTTCCCTTCCGAATTGAAAGGGCTTATTCGGACCAACCGATGGATGCCAGTTTCACCTTTCAGATATCCGTAGGCCATAGATCCACGCACACAGATTGTTGCGCTGTTGATACCGGCAACGTCATTGTCACTGCGATCTAACAAGGAAACCTGATAGTCGTGCTGTCCCGCCCATTGAATGTACATTCTCAAAAGCATTTCAGCCCAGTCATTGGCATCGGTGCCGCCATCACGCGCATTGATAGTCATCATAGCCCCCGATTCATCGTGAGGGCCATTGAGCATTGACTTGACTTCGAGGTTTTCACAAAGCGTTTCGAGTCGGAAAACTTCCTGCTCCACTTCGGCTTCCATATCAGGTTCTTCCTGACACATTTCGAGTAGTACCGTCAGATCTTCCGCCGCAGAAGTCAATTCATCGAGCGGAACAGTAATGGCTTTAAGAGATTTTAAATCAGCGACGGCAGCCTGAGCAGTTTCCTGGTTGTCCCAGAAATTTGCTCCAGCCATTTGAGACTCGATTCGTTTAATATTTTCTGATTTCTTAACGTAGTCAAAGACTATCTCCGAGTTGGAGTAGTTTTTGCTGAATAGAATCGGCACGGTCTATTAGTTCAGAAAGCATATAGATAAATCGTTGCAAAAATGGAGTGAGTGTACTACAGGTTTGGAAATTAGATTATGTACGATGATCCTGTGATCGGGCAATGACCCATCAGCGAATCCACCCGCCACCGATGACCATTTCTCCGTCGAAGCATACGACTGCCTGTCCCGGGGCTATCCCATGTACAGGCTTATCAAACTCCACCTGAAGTAAATGCTCGCCATCGATTTCGCAAATCGATGCAGTCGCGTCCTGAGCGGCACTGTTGTAACGAATTTGTGCCTGGCAACGAAATGCTTTTTTAGGTTCAGGGGAGACTAACCAGTTTAAGCGATCTGCCAGCAGAGACTGTTGTCCCAATTCATCATGACTTCCGAGTACAACTTGTCGTGAATCCCGGTCGATCTTCACAACGTAATGAGGAGTACCAAGTGCGACTCCGAGTCCTTTGCGTTGTCCAATCGTGTAGTTTTCAATTCCCGAGTGCTGGCCGACGACTGTCCCGTCGGTCGTGATGATTTCGCCCGACAAATCAATTGCCCCCCGACGTTGTCTGACAAAGTCTCCGTGATGCCCTGAGGTGACAAAACAGATTTCCTGACTGTCTTTTTTATCCGCGACGCGGAGGCTGATTTTGGCGGCCATTTCCCGGATTTTGGTTTTGGGATACCCACCCACAGGCAACAGCATTCGAGATAGATATTCTCGCTCGATACCAAACAGGACGTAAGCCTGATCTTTGGTTCCATCGATTCCCCGGGCCAGACGTATCTGATCTTGTGGATCCTGTAGCAGACGGGCATAGTGTCCTGTTGCTACGAATTCAGCTCCGATACTATCAGCATAGTCAAATAGCCGCCCAAACTTGATCCAGTTATTACACATCACACATGGGTTGGGAGTACGACCAATGGTGTATTCATCCACGAAATAATCAATGATTCTACTGAAGTCTTTTTGCAAATTGAGAGCATAGAAAGGAATCGACAGTTTATCGGCAACTTTACGGGCATCTTCAGCGTCCGAAGCACTACAACATCCTTGTTTATGATCTGCTCGGTTTTGTAAAAGCGGCAATAGTGGGTTAGCTGCCGGATCATCCAGATCACAGGCGGATGCCGATTCTTTGCCGTGGCGCATAAAGACTCCCACGACTTCATGACCCTGTTCCAGCAGTAGGTTGGCGGCCACACTACTGTCGACTCCGCCGGACATCGCTAAAACCACTCGGGACATATCCTGCTCCCTGTTGTAGCGTTAGAGTGCGTAAACTTCGGGGCCGGCTTCCTCAGTGACGACGGCTCCAAAGAGTGTGAAGGGAGTGGTTTCGTAAATGGAGACAGGAAGAATCTGTCCAGCTTGTCGCTCATTACCGTCAAATACCACGATACGGTCACAATGAGTTCGCCCGACCATTTGTTTCAGCGGCCCATCGTGCTCAAGCTTCTCTGCTTTCTTGCTCGGTCCTTCCACTAAGACATCCACAGAATGTCCGATGAATTTAATATTCTCTGCTTCGCTGACTTCATTCTGCACCGCAAGCAAAGCATTGTTACGCTCCTGTTTGACTTTATAGGGAACGTCGTCGATCAACGTGGTTGCTGCTTTGGTACCTTCTCGTTCACTGTACTTGAAGATAAAGCTGTTCTTAAATCGGAATTCTCGGATTGAATCGATACATGTCTGAAATTCCTCGTCCGTTTCCCCCGAAAATCCAACAATAAAGTCGCTGGACACCGCAGCATCAGGAAGTGTATCCCAAATCAAATGCATCATTTCCCGGTACTGTTCAACTGTGTAACCTCTTCGCATTCGTTTCAGCATGTCATTGCTTCCGTGCTGCAGAGGAACATGTAAATAAGGAGATACTTTGGGTAGGTCACGAATCGTTTCCAGCAATTCCTTTTTCATATCACGAGGATAGTTGGTCACAAATTTAATGCGCTTAATGCCGTTAACTTCGTGCAGCATTTCAAGCAAATCCGACATTCGTGTTGTTTCGCCATCGGGATTGGTAAAGCTGTAGCTGTTAACGGTTTGTCCAAGTAATGTGATTTCCAAACAACCCTGATCTGCCAACACTTTGGCTTCTTCAACAATCTGAAGAGGATTTCGACCTTGTTCTGGTCCGCGAGTGTTGGGCACTACACAATAGGTACAGAACTTGTCACAGCCAATTTGAATGCGTAGGTACGCCTGATAAGGAGTAGGTCGCATCGTTGGATCTCGCAACGGATCAAATGTTTCATGACTCCGTTTGATGTCTTCGTTGCTGCCTTCGCGGCGGCCTAGGCCAACAGCCATTTGCTGTTCATCCCCATCCCGAGCTCTATCGATCAGATCGGGAACCTGTTGCAATTGTCCGGGGCCGACGATGAAATCAACAAATGGGGCCCGGTTAAATATGACCTGCTGATCTTTCTGAGCCATACAACCCATGACACCGATGATTTTGTCTGGGTTGCGTTTCTTCATCAGCTTGAGCGTACCCAGAGCACTGTATACCTTATCTTCTGCATGAGCCCGAACACTACAGGTGTTGTAAAGAATCGTATCTGCAGCTTTGACATCCGAAGTCAGCTCGTATCCACGTTTGCGCAGGTCAGCCACGACCATTTCACTATCCAGCATGTTCATCTGGCATCCAACGGTTTCTATGTACAAACGGTGTGACATTACTTCTCTAACGGGTTGCGAAAGGATGACCCCTTCAATTTGTCGGCAATTTCTTATTTTATCAACAGCTTTGAAAGCGAGAACCGCTAAAGTGACAAAACAACGGTACCCGACAGATTTCTTCACCTCAAGTTGGGACTGGCAGATTTTAAGCTAGTGAATCGAAATTTGTTGTTGTGTATCCGCGGATTTTTGTGCCAATAAGATCATTTCCAGAGCATCACATGCTTGTTCAGCTGTGATCACTGAAGGTTCGATGCCCGCCTCGACACATCCGGCAAAGTACTCTAATTCACTGTGAAGAATTCCCGTAGCTGATTGTCCGCTCTGTGGCCAATAGGTCGTGTCAAGATAACGGGAGTGTGCTGCTTCGAGATGTAAACCGGTGTGGCTGCAATCGATAGTAATCTTCCCACGGGTTCCGATGATTTCCATGCGGGCATCAATGACAGTTTCAGTCGTCTCTGGTAAACCCCAGTGAGTTTCGATCATCACCAATGTTTCAGTCGAGCGGTTTGGATCGGTAAAGTCGAACATCGCCCATCCGGCATCCGGGTAGCTAAAGTCATGGATTTTGATATTGCGAGCATAGACTGAGTTGGGTTTCCTTCCGAGCATCCACATAGCCAGGTCGAGATCGTGGATTCCATCTCCTATCAATGGAGGGATTTTACCAAGTCGAATATTCGCTGGAGCAATCGGAAGATTTCGCTTGGCGTGAATGGTAGTCACCTCGCCAATTTCCCCTGCCAGAATTCGATCACGAGCCAAACTGTAACGGGGATCGAATCTGCAAATGTGGCCTACCATTAAAAAACCTTCAGAATGGTTTGCTACTTTGAGAATCTCTCGAGCTTCCCGCTTGCTAGATGCAATCGGTTTCTCTAAGAAGACATGTTTACCTGCTCGGAGTGCATCGATTGCAAGTTGATAGTGATCCTGCCAATGTGTAACAATTGAAACGATATCCACTTCAGGGTCAGTAAGTAATTCAGCAGCCGACGTCGTGATGTTTTCAATTTCAAGTTCGTCCGCATACTGATGCAAGACTGCTTCATTGCGACTACAGACCGAATGCAATTTGACCCCACGGATTCTTTGTAGAGTTTGCGCGTGTATCCGTCCGAACCTTCCCAGTCCCAATACCGACCAGTTGAGTGCTCTCCATCCTGCGGTCATTTGGCTACTCTGCAGTTACCGGTTTTCCGGTATTTGGAGTCCCGTTATCAAAGCTTTCTGGTTGTGGAATATCTTCGGTAATGATATCCCAGGATTTGCCGTTTTCCCGAACGGCAGAAAAATCACTGGCCTGATATTGGAAGTGTAATTGATTTGTGTGCAACGGATGCCCCGCTGCTTTACGAGCTTTCATTGCGGCATCAAGGATCCCGGAAACAAACAAGGTACGTTCGACAGGGTAGGGTGGCTTGCCGGTTCGGAAATGAATTTGAATGGCATGCGAAAGCGCCTTAAAGAGGTTGCGATTCTCCCACGGGCCGACATAAAAACTGGTCGCTAAAGGAGCCTTCCGTCCCTTGAGACGACAGGCAAAGTTCCATCGGGTGCTGCTCCGACCAGCTCTTAAAACGGTTGCCTTAAACCCATCAATATATTCAAGCACAATGGCGTGAGGCGTGATGGGCTCTTCATCTCCAATCGACTCGAGCCTAGTTTCTTTTCTTCCGGTTTCCGCGTGCATGGCCGACTCCACCAGACCCCAGTCAAAAATCCCAGCTTTTGCAGCCACGTAAACCTGCTCGCCTTCATAGAAAGTAATACGTTTGACCCCGGTCTCACCTCCACGACGGTTTTCCACCATCGATTGCAAAACTTCCAAAGCGTGAAAATCATAGGATTCCACGGGGCCACCATGGATCGATACAGCTTCCTGAATTCTGGCGCCGTTCTTGATTTCGATATTTGGTTTTCGTTGAGCCAGTGGGACACTACTACCTGCTAGAAATGGAATTCCGTGTTGCTCCGCAGTTTCCGCCATTTCCTGTGCCCAGTCATACCGATAGCTTAGATGCTTATCATTGAAGACCGGTAAGAAGCGGTTCTCCTCTTTCATGACGGCCACGATTTCATCGAAGAAGCGTTTGCGTGGGTACATCACCTGACCAAATTCATTACGTGGATAACTTCCGTGCTCACCGATCGATAGTACGGCATCGACAGCTAACTCGGAGCCCCCAACGCGTAAGGCCTCACGTATGGTTTTGAAGATCGGAATGTTGTATTTTTGGGCAATCTCATCGGTCATGTCACCGGCGGGAGTCTGGTCTCGATAAAAACTTACAACATCAACTCCCGGATCTGTGACCTCACCGCAGAAAAGGAATGGTTGAAGAAAGTTTTCCAGGATGACATGAGCGTGGCTTCGATAGGTGAACGATGTATAAATGGCAGCCACCCGCGGCCGTTTGTTGGTCCGGTTTTCAAAATCCGCTCCCCAGGTCTGAAATGAGCTAAGTGAGTAAAAGACCGGTGCGGTGGCCAGTGCCTTTAAAGTATCGCGACGATCGAGCATGACGATATTTCCTGAGATGGCAATTAAAAGAAGTAAAACATCATAAACATGGCCAGCCCGGCCAGTATTCCGGCGTAGACGAGATCACTTCCCATCAGGTACTGCAGTTTAGTAAGCGATGAATCCTGCTGGCGGTATTTTTTATTAGCTTCGTAGAAATATATTGCGATCGTTACGATGCAAGCAAAGGCGGCAGCAAGTATTGGAGTGAGTAACTGTATATGCGTGAAGTAGGCGAGTCCTGCGAAAATCACCACCGCTCCTGCGAACAGCAGCCCAAGGTGCCGAAGGCGTGCCGGGTCATGTCCTCCTAACGCCGTCCAGGTGTGCTGCGATTTTTCGGGATCGGGCTGCTCCAGCATGCTCACCCCTATATAGACCAGTACCGAAAGCCCGATAACAAAGACGACGCGATGGAAGAAGTTCAATGTTGGACCAAAGGTAGCGTGTACTGGTGAAATGCCTGGTAGGACTTCCTGTTGGATAAAGGAATCAAAATCGGCCTGAGTCATATTGTGAATATCCAACGCACTTCCATAGGCAGCAGGCATTTGCCCGACATGAAAGTCGCTGACCTCGCTCTCACCCAAAGCAATCTCATACAGGGGTCTGGGGAGATCTGTGTCATATACTTTGACCACGACCCATGAAAGAACGACGCCTGCAATGATAGTAATAAACGCTGCGGTGCCTGTTCCTCGTTTCCAGAAGATGCCGAGGATAAAAGCAACAAGCAGTCCCGGCGTGAGATAGTTTTGGTAGTTGGCAATGTCGAGAAAGAAATTACTAGTCGAATTAGGATCCATAATGAACAACGCCATGAGAATGGCACTCACCATCAACGCGACGATGGATAATTTTCCAACAACGATCAGTTCTTTGTCAGACGCCTGGGGATTGACGAAACGCTTCCAGATATCGACAGAAATAATCGTAGCAGCTGAATTCATCATTGAATCGATCGATGACAGGATAGCTCCGATGACCCCGGCGGCAACCAATCCGATAAGTCCCAAGCCGATAGGTGCCAGATATAGGTTCACCAGTTTTGGGAAAATGGTATCAGGAGCAATCGCCCCCACCGCTGCGGCACCATCTTCGCGTGCCAGAAGGAAATAAGCACAGACTCCAGTCCCGATCGAGAAGAATGGAATCAACAGTTTTAGAAAGCCTGCTGCGATGATACCGACGCGTGCCTCTTTATCACTGACAGCGCCTAATGCTCGTTGAACAATGAATTGATTTGTTCCCCAGTAGAAGCAGTGCATAAACATTAAGCCAGTTAAAACACCGGTCCAGGGTAACTGCGGATGATTCATCGGTAGATATATGGACATACGATCCAGCCCACCTTCAGAGACGGCCTGTTCATTCGCAGCTACCATTTCACCCCAGCTAAATTGTGAAAAGACAAGAATGGCGAGACCAATTCCGACAATTAGCATCAATACGGATTGAATGATATCGGTATAGACGACCGCCTTGAGTCCACCAAGGATGGTATAGCTACCTGCGATCAGCCCGAGTGCGATGACAAACGTTGTGTAGTGTGGCATCGAAACTAAATTCATTTCAGGCTTAGCTTTTAGTTGTGCGCCAATTGTTTCTTCCGCAGGTACTGGTGGGGCAGCTACTGCAAGTTCGGTGGATGCGGTATTGCTGACAATAGCCTCCCCTCCCATTAATTCACAAATCGTTCGGGAACCGATATAGAGGGCGGGGATCATCTGAACTCCGGCCATAATGATGATCATGATGAGTGCATAACAGACACGGCTTCGGTCGTCATAGCGTTTACCAAGATATTCAGAAAGCGTATACAGATTCAGTTTGCGGTAGACCGGCAGAAATCCGAAGCAGAGGAATAGCAGGCCTCCGATCGCCCCGATCTCAAAGTGACTTTGAGCAAACCCGATACTAAAACCGACACCCATCATCCCAACCATATGGTTGGCACTGACATTACTACCGAAGATAGATCCTGCGACACTAAACCAACGCAGCCCTTTGCCGGCTAGGAAGTAATCTTCGGACGTATCTTCTTTACGACCAGCCCACATCCCGACAGCCATTGCGGCAATCAAGGTGCCAAAGAAGATTACATAGTCCAGTGTTCCAAGAGTTAGCGTTTCAGTGCCCATGAATTTGCGATTCTGTGTTTAGCTTGTTGATGTTGTGAGAATAGCATCCAGTCGTTCTTTTCCCAATTTTGCAACTTGCATTGGGTCCTGTTGCCACAATTCCTGATTAAAGAGCTCGAGGCTAATCATACCGTTATACCCGATTTCCCGAAGCATCTCGATTTCTCCTGCTAAATCAATGACACCATCTGAAATCATGACTCGGTCGGGATCCGTTTGCTCGTACTGAGGGATGTTTGGATTTCCATCATCGATGTGATAATGGCTGATTCGGTTGCCCGGGATTTCACACAGTAGTTGTGGATTGGAATGACTGTTCCACGTATGGAAAGCATCTGCGATGAGCGTGGCATCAGAATCTCCCACGTCCTGTACGATCTGCCAGGCAGTATCTAATGTTTGGGCGCCTTGAAAAAAACTAATGTACTCGAATGTCGGTTGGACTCCCACTTCACGTCCGATTCCCAAAAGATCGCCGTAACGGTCGGTAAGCTGGTTTTGATCGCAAGGTTCCCGTGGCGGCGTAGCTACGATGAATGACGAACCGAATCTGGCAGCCAACTCCATCCGACGTCGTGCTTCATCGAGCATTATTCGGTACTCCTGGCCGACAGCTTCTCCCCAACCTCGAAGTGCAATCATGCAGGGAATGGTCAATCCGTGATCCTGTAGCGCAGTCTCTACGTCCCGTACTTCACCACCCCGGCCGATATACTCATAGATATCGTTAATCCACAATTCGATCGCATCAAACCCCGCTTCCGCTGTCACTCTGATTTTTTCGAGCAAGGGTGTCGTTTTAATCGTGGATGTGTTGAGGCAGGTTTTCCACTGGCTCATGGTATCGATAATCCTTTGCAAAAAATTCAACCACCGGAAACAAGAAGCAATCAGGGGACCGTTCGTGCCGATGGTATCATAGAGTATCTTGATGACAGAATGCGAGTAGCAGTTGAATGACTGAAGACACCAGTTTAACAGAATATGATTCACCGCAAACGGATGTGTCCCTGCCAACCTCTGAGTCCAGGACCATATGGCAGAATCGCTGGGTTCTTGTAGTATTGGTTTTCGTCGTCGTCCCTTCATTGGTTTGGGGGCTGTTAGACATCGATTCGGGACGCGCAACGGTGCCTCCGCAATCCGAGGTGGAATTGATGGCGATGGAAGCTGAGATGATGCCTGATAATCCGCCCGAAGAATTGGACGAACCAGGAATTTATGATGCCAGATTTTACAGGGCAGATCAGGTTGTGTTCCCGGACGACGAATTCGTGATCGGAATTGAAGTCGATGGAAAGGCGTGTGCTTATCTTCTCGCCGGGATGAACGATGTGGATCAGCATATTGTTCACCATGAATTAGCAGGCCAACAATTTGCGGTGACTTACTGTGATAAATCCGACTGTATTGCCGTCTATGATAAAGCCGGCACGACGGCAGAGATAAGGAACGGTGGTTTTAGCGGTGAAACCCTGTGGATTCTTTACGATGGTCAACGATTTGAACAGGATGCAGAAGAAATCCCATTAAAGAACTTTCCGTCCGTGAAAACGACCTGGGGTGACTGGAAAAAAAAATATCCGCATTCACTTGTCTATGTCGGTCTTGGCATGTCAGTGGGCCCTACACTCAAAGACAATGCCGAGCGTTAAGTACTTACTCGCTTGACGTATTAGCAGGGAACTTGGTTTATCGCTTCGTTTTTTGTGGGTAGAATGGGAACGAACCCGATGTTCCCCTGAAGTGACACGCATTACCAACTATGCCCAAACTACCTGTCATTATCTCGAAAGGCCAAAGTCGCAATCCTGAAAAACGAGGATTGGAACAAGCCCTCGCTGCGCAGTTAGCTGAACATGATCAGTTGGATGTGGTTGTGATGCCTCATATCTATGATCTCACTCCTCAAAGTGAAGGTTATCAGGTTCTGAGTCAGATCGAAGGCGACTTTGTCATGATTTCCTGGCTCTACTCCAGATCCTGTCACTGGATTATGGATCGAAATGGTATTCATGGTCATGCTGGTGATATTCTGCTAAGTCAGATGACCGATGAAGATGAATTGGACGACGAACTGGAAGATGAGCTCGAAGATGAAAAAGAAAGAGTTATCAATCAGCTCGATCTGCCGAATCGGAAAATCTACAGTCTTGAATTTGGTGCGAGTGAGAAAGTAGAGGACTTTGTCGATGAAGTCCTCAGAATTGCAGCCCAGTCAGATCTATTGGAATGGATTCAGGGAAAAGCGAATGAGGAAGCCATGGATCGCTTTCTGTCCCCGGCAAACAATACTGCGTTGGCCAACCATGGACAGCTTCCGGCATTACCAATCCTAGGCCAACCGGGAGTGACTGAAGTTCAGGATCCCGGAACTCGGCGTTGGTACCCGGTCATCGACTTTAGCCGTTGTACAAACTGCATGGAGTGTATCGATTTTTGTCTGTTTGGTGTGTACGGCGTAGATCGAGTTGATACGATTTTGGTGGATCAACCGGACAACTGTCGCAAGGGATGTCCGGCGTGCAGTCGGGTTTGTCCGGAGAATGCCATTGTCTTTCCTCAGCATAAAACACCAGCCATCGCCGGTGCTCCTGCAGATGCCGGCGGCTTGAAAATCGACTTGTCACTGTTGTTCGGAGCCCCTGATGCTCAGGATGTGGCTGCCCGCGAACGAGATGAACAATTGATGTTGGCAGGACGATCTCCGGTGGGACAGGGTGATGAAGCCGAACTCGAAAAGGCAGATTTTGCAAATATCAGCATGGAACGCCGGCAGTCGACGGAGCACGTCGCAAATGCCGATCCACTAGACGCATTGATTGATGATTTAGATGCGCTGGATCTGTAGGTTTCAAATGAAGGCGTCGCCTTAGTTCTTTATGAAGAGGCCGCAAAGCCTCAGGCGTTGAATGGGTAAGCCTATTGATCCGTTTTTGTCGGGACGAAAAGTGGATGGACCGGATAGAGTTTTACCTCGAATGTCAGCTCAACTCACCAGTGCTTTGAATCTTTTCACACTGACCATATTGGCCTACCGTTTTAGTCATGAGAGGGTGTGCACGAGTGTCAACAATAGTATTCCCTGTCAGGTTAATGAACTTGCAGTCTGTTAGTTTGACACCCTCTTTAATACTGTTGATGATTTGATTACCTGCTATCGTAACTCGCTGTGATTCTGACAACTCAAGTAGCGGATATCCCGATTTCTGACCTCCTTCCGCTTCGTCTTCGAATGTACATCCATTAATCAGGATATTTTCACTACCGGTGACCAGCACCCCACAACCATAGCTTGGGGTATGGCGGCGGAACAGGTTGGTTCCAATCGTGATCTGACTCGAATCTTCAACCCAGAGATTACGTTCGGTCGAGGAATAAATTGTATTCCCTGAAAGTACAATCCCGTAACACCCGGTCAGGTGAACGTTGTTTTCCTGGCTGCCGATAATATTGCCAGCGATGGCAAATAGCCCTGGTGGTCGCGATTCGTCCCTGGATTCCAATATCCGGATGTTACATCCGCCTAAACTATTAGTGGCCTGAATTGTATTAGAAGCAATGGTAACCTCATTAACGCTGGCTCCGTCGGCTGTTGTATCGATGTAGATTTCAGCTATAGGTTCTTCTTCCGCCTGGTGCGCCCGAAAATTGTTGTACTCAATGTCATTGCCGGTGATCTGTAAATTACGAATTTCAGATCGTTCAATGCGAATACCTCCCTGGCGATTGTAGCTAATGTGATTGTCGCTGATGTTGATCTGATGAAGATTGAGGTCAGCGAGATACACCCCAACCCCTGTATTAAAGTAAATATGGCAATGTGAAATGATGACATTGCGATTTCGTTCGACCAGATGGATGCCATGTCGCACTTCAGTAATCAGTAGATTACGAAAGACCATTTGCATCGTCTTCACGCATTCAACTCCGTCGGCCTCTTCATGAGTGCCCGTAATCTTTAAATCCGCAAGAATTGGCATACGTTCTGAATGGATCACCTGCTCGTTACGAGACCCGGGGTCTCCTGTCCCATTATGGGTTCCGATAAATCTGAATGCCGGTCCTGGTCCATCCATGACAATAGTGGTGGCTCCGGCTGCGCCAGTCATGCCAAACGGGCCGGATGTTGTCAGATCAACTTCGATTGTGCTGGTAATACGATACGTTCCGGGAGGAATACGGACGTGTCCATCACCTTGTTCAATGGCATGTAAAATGGCTTGAGTATCGTCAGTTTCACCATCGCCTACGGCGCCAAAATATTGAATGTTACTCATCGCTGAACCACCAAATGGATAGGGAATTTGTTTTTATTCTGAGTTCGATTATACCTGAATGACATCAGGGATTCTTTCCGATTTGACGCTAGCCGTTCATCTGGCCTTTGATGGTTCGCTGGGTCACTAACCAAACCTTTTCCAGGTGTTCGAGGTATTGTGACGCTGAGAGCAACGGTTCTTTATTGTCGGAGGATTCAGTGAGTTCGAACAGCCAGCCTGCACCATACATATCAACGTTGATTTGAGAAGGGTCAGCCATGAGCGCAGGGTTGAATTGAGTAAGCTCACCGGTCAGCGGAGCGTACAACGAGCTCTCCGCTTTTTTACTTTCAATTGAGCCGATTTCCTGTTGAAAACCAACTGCCGCGGGTGCATCAAAGTACCAGTCAAGAAAATAGACATCCTGTAATAGACGAACGGCATAGGCACTAAAACCAAACCGATAACCTTCGGACATCTTTTCGGCCCACATATGGTTCTTGGCATAATACCGATCGACAGGGAATTCGGCTTCGAATTCTCCCATCATAAATGTCAGGTGGTCCATTAGGTGTAGCGGACCCCCTGATGCTCCGGTTCGAAGAAAATCGGGAGCAGGGCATCCGCATGAAGGAAGCCTTTGCGAGTCAGTTCGATGTGGTCTCCATCTATTTTGAGCATGCCATCGTCAATGTGCTGCTGCCATTCACTAGACCACTTGTCGGTGATTTCCACCTGGAATTTGTTGCGGAAGTATCCAGCATCCAGATAGCCACGTTTCAACTGTAAAATCATTTCCCGAATAAGTTTTTGATTCTCGGTAGGACGAAACGCGCGACCAAGTGGCAGCTCATTTCTGTCGAGCAGTGAACCAATATAATCATCCCACTCGGGAAGATTTTGATAGTGTATTCCAGACGCATGACCGAAGCTGGCGATACCTGTGGCCAGCAGATCCGACCCGGCCCAGAGATTATCCCGATAGCTAAAGCTTACTTTTTCGGGATTTTTAATCATCGTGTAAGCGCTCGAAATGTGATAACCGGCGTTCTGTAATTCGTCATACGCGTAATCGAGCCAGGCACGTTTGGTTTCCCAGTCAGCAACAGGGGTTTCAATTTCGTTGCCTAGGATGTCTTTAGAATAAACCGTATTAAAGGGCAGCTCCATTTGATAGATCGTGACGCTCTCAGGATCTAATTCAATTGTTTTGCGTATGTTTTCTTTCCAGTTGTCCCATGTTTCACCCACCATCCCTGAAATCAAGTCAATGTTGACGTTGTAGAAATCTGCATTCCGAATCCAATCCCAGGCTCGATAAACCTCTTTGGTTAGATGGGCTCGCCCGTTTTCTTCCAGGATTTGATCACTAAAGTTTTCAATACCAAGACTCAGTCGCGTTACGCCAAGCTCCTTCAACGTCTTGACCTTGTTTTCCTGTAGTGTCCCCGGTTCACATTCGAATGTCACTTCTTCGGCCAGTGACCAGTCAATATTTTCCCGTAGGCGGTCCACTAGACTCGTCAGTTGTTTGGAACTCAGGTAAGACGGCGTACCTCCTCCAAAGTAAACAAACCGAAACGGACGGCCTCCCATGACCTGCTGTTTAGAAACAAGTTCAATCTCACGCGACAATGCCGAAACATATCTCTCGATATCCTTTGCATTGTTGTCAGTAAAAACTTTGAAGTAACAGAACTTACAACGTTTACGACAGAAAGGAATGTGAAGATAAAGACCAAGCGGAGTATCTTCCAAAGGTGGGTTGGCAAAAGCCTCTTTCACATCATCAACCTGCCCCTGTTCCCACTGCGAGAAAGGGGGGTAGTTAGAGATGAAATAACTACCAACTTCGGTTTTTGTTGAATCAGACATGCGTGAAGTTTTTACTTTCGAAGGTGTCAAAGCGTTTTTGTAAAGTATCGCTTATTCGCTTGTATAAGTCGGGAATTATTTTTTACCAAAGCAGTAAACTTTGCCATCGTTACTGGCAATAACAAGTCTTTGCTGTGAAACAGCAGGTGAACCACTGAATCCACCACCAGCCTCGTATTCCCAAACCTGGTTGCCGGTCTTGTATTCAAATGCCGTAATACGCCCGTTAGATCCTGCCACAAACACCCGTTTACCTACGATGACAGGAGATGCTTCTACACGACCACGGATTTGTTTTTGCCAAATCTCCTTACCATCGGAAGTCTGGAATGCCTGAACAAACCGATTTTGCCCACCAATAATGACGATCCCGTCGTAAATCGCAACGCTGGAACGATAGGGAAGCGTCGTAGCCTCGTTCGTGTATTGCCAATCCACTTTCGCTTCCTTGAAGTTGATGGAGAAAACGGAAGCACCTTCTGTTCCAAAGTAAACATTATCACCAAGGACAGCCGGTGTCGAACCGGTAGGACCATCAAGCGTAACTTCGTTCACCTTCTCGCCTTTGAGTAAGTCAATAATGTGTAGTTTGGCATCACACCCGGCGACGAATGTATGATCTCCTACAACCGTTGGCGAGCAACGAATCTGATCTGCGATTTCATATTTCCAAACTAAACTTCCATCCTTGGCTGCAAGGCAATAGAGTGTCGCATCCTGCGAACCTACTAGTACATTGCCTTTATAAAAGTTGGCTGATGAATTCACTTCAGCTCCGGTTTCGTACTGCCAAAGAAGCTTTCCGTCCTTTGCCTGAAAACAGTAGAAAACTCCATCATAATCACCCAGAAAAATACGTCCGTCTCGAAATGCAGGAGATGATACAAAACCACTTTCGATAGTGCTTTTCCAAATCTGCTTCCCATCTTTCAGATTCAAGGCAAACAGTGCACCATCTAGATCGCCTACGTAAACCACACCGTCGACAATCGCCGGCGTTACTTCAAAAGCTCCTTCCTTGACTTCAAATTCCCAAAGTAATTCAGGCTTTTCAGGTAAGTTGCTCTGCGCTACCCCCTGACTTAGAGCATTGCCTCGAAAATATTCCCAGTTATCTTTTTTCTTTTCAGCGGTAACGCTGGTTGCTGTGTCATCTTGAGCCTGAGTCATTAATCCACCAAGTACGAGCGTACTGATGATAGTGACCATCGAAAAGCTTTTGAGGAGAGGTATGAGCAGTTTCATAGTTTGCTTCAAAGTAGATTTCATCTGGCGAACAAAGAGTTCAACAGGCAGAACCGATTAAAAGGCCTGTTGATAGAGGAGTAACAAGTCCTCAGTTTCTACTGTACGTGGGTTAAATTGCTTTGTCCACTGTTTAGCAGCGTCTTCGGCCAAGGCGACTAAACGATCCAGTTCGACTCCAAGCGTTCGCAAATCTCCAGCCAGACCGGCCTGTTCGACTAAATCCGAAATGAAAGAGGCCAGGTGCTCTGAATTGGCTGGATCAAGGGAGTTGTTATCAGCGGAGATCAACTTAGCCAGTGTTGAATAGTCATTTTCCATAGTCAGTGCATTGAATCGAATGACATGTGGTAGCATCGTGGCAATCGCCTGGCCATGGACAATTCCATAATGAGCTGTGAGTGGATTGGCTAAGGCATGCGTTGCTCCGAGCATGGAGTTTTCAATTGCAATTCCTGCCAGGCACGCTCCCATTTGCATCCCCCCCCGAGCTTCAATATCTTCTGGGTTTTCCAGAACAAGAGGGAAGTTCTTGGCTAACAACTGCCAGGCACGCTGGCTGAAATCTAGTGACTTCTCGTTACGTTTTGTAGTGACCATGGTTTCGACAGCATGAGCGATGGCATCGATACCGGTCAGTGCTGTTAAGCGATTAGGCTGAGTCACCGTTAAGATTGGATCCAGGATTGCCAGGCGGCAGGTCGCTTTTTGATCGCCACAGGCCATTTTGACATGAGTTTCAGCGTCAGAGATCAGGGCAAACGATTGGGTTTCGCTTCCGGTGCCAGCTGTTGTTGGGATCGCGACCATCGGAAGCATAGGTTTTTTGGCTTTGCCAATCCCCCAGTAATCCTGAATAGCTCCTCCGTTTGTGTAGACGAAGTTCATCCCTTTTGCGCAGTCCATGGAACTGCCGCCACCTAAACCGATGAGAAGGTCAGGTTGCCATTGTTTGGCCGCTTCGACACCACGAATAACATCGTCTGACGACGGGTTTTCATGGACACCGGTATAAAGAAAAGCCTCTATTCCCTGTGCTTTGAGCAGCTCGATCGCTTTTTCTGGGTAACCTAATGCAACGATTCCCGGGTCACTCACGATCATGGCGCGGTGACAACCCCAGTCGCTTATTGTTTTTCCCAATTGTTCAAACGCATGAGCGCCGAACAATATCTCGGTGGGGCAATCCAGATCTAGGAAATCCATGGCAGTTGTCTCGTGGTAAAAGCCCAACACATCGCTGCGACATGTTGGGCTCTTTCAATTTTGTTGGCATGGCTTATCTGCCGATGCAAACATTGGCTTGATGGGGGTGTAACTACAGTAACTCCTCAGGCACCTGAAACGCTCGATTGCGGAACAGGAAGTCGATAATGTTACCTTCGTGAGGCTGAAGCCAGTTAAGCTTGGTTGTAGGGACAGGGCCAAGGTTGAGCCGGTCAATTTCGGTGCAATCAATTAACTGATTGCGTAAGGATTCGTTATTGGTGATACCGGTACAAACCAGCGTTTCGCCGATGGAGGTGAGCATCTTGTCCTCGGGGCATTCGACGACGCTCGCAAAGGGGAACATATATTCCTTCTGAGCGATCGCGTTTTCGGGACTCTTACAGTGGACAATTGTGGGTCGGATATATCCACAAAGTTCTTTTTCGACCAAACGATCTCCATACTGTCCAGTGACATGGGTGACTCCATCTTCGTCGAGATCGTCTTTAATAGAATCCCAAATTGCCGTTGCCATGCCATCAATCGTAAAGGCGGCCAGACCAGCATTGGGGTCGGTTGGCGGAAGTGCTTCGATGGGCCCTAGTTTTTCAGCCAGTGCCTGAGCGATTTCCTCGGTGTGCCTTGAGGCCCAGATGCTGGATGTGTTAATGCAGCCACGACCACCATTGACATAAATGCTTTCAACAATGATATCGATGTACTCTTCCCAGTTATCGACACAGTCATCACCAATTAAAATTTTGGAGAAACCAGGACCATGAGCCTGCACCCGAGGGTTGCCTTTGTAGTTGTCGACGGTTTGCTTGCTACCGAAGATCATAGAGCGTTTACATTTGCTCAGGACGGCTGATCCGATCTCTGCTCCACTTCCCGGATACAAACACCAAATCTCCTTCGGGATTCCTGCTGCAACCATTGCGGCAAACATACGATATGGGGTCCATGGCTCTTTTTGCCCGGGCTTAAGAACCAGACCAATTTGGAGCGGTACGGCGGGAAGCCAAAGTGTGTGAACGCCGGGAGAATTGGATGGTAGTACTGCAGCTAAAATTGGAGTTTGGCACTGGTAGCTGACGGGGATGCCACGGGCTTCCTTGCCCCAGCCATTGCTGAGGATATCCAGTGGCAATCCGCGGGTCAACGCATCGATGATGCGCCCCATGTTATTCATTACGAAGGCGTTCTTGGACATACCAAGTTCAACCATGTGTTCCGGCAGCCCCGTTGTGGCGGATTGCTGTAAGATGAAGTCCTGAGGCGTTTGCTCTGAGCCACCAATCGACAGGTTTCCGTTGACGAACAAGTCACCTGCCTTTCCCATTTTCTCTACAAGCTCCTCGATCGAGAATTGCTTGAGAATATCCCGGGCGGTCTGAGCTTTTCGCATATCGCGGGTGATCAACCCACCATTTGCCATGCTTTGCGTGCCGATGACATCTCCGGTTGAATGATGTACCAGTTCCTGCGTTTCCAGGGATTCGTATTCTTCGCCCCAGCGAATAACGGGAATGTTAACCACAGTTTTCTCCTCTTTGCCTTCTGAGTATTTTCTTGATGTAGAGCAGTCAATCATTCAGGCCGATTAGTAAACGCCGACGGTTGTACTCTTGGCGAACACGTATACGGACGAACTCCGGAGACCCCATCCCACGGATACATTTCGTGTGGTTTTTCACGTTCTGCCTCATCACGCTCCAGGAACCCGGGGATGAAGAGTTCCCGGGTTAACGTCGTTAGTTTGACGCGTCCGGTTTCTCCGTAGCCAACTAACTCATTGGGATCATCAAATGACACAACTTCGGTGGCAGCTCGTGGTTGCGGGGCGTGATAAGTGATTTTGTATTTGTTTTCTTTCGTAACGGGTTCGCTACAAGCTAATCCCATGAGCGTGTTACCGTAAGTCGGAGTCATATAAACGCCGCTCTCTTCCGGTGGTCCACCAAAGAGTTCTTCGACGCAGTATCGAGTCCACTGCGGAGTGAATTCAGTCCCGCCGGAGAAGATACCGGTGATGCCGATTTCAGGAAGGCTGGTTCCACGTTCCTCCAATCCAGTGGCAAGTTGGTCAAGAAGCTTCGGAGTGGCGAACATGCATTTAATGTCATGACCAGCAGTTAACACGGTGATCGCCTGATCGATACAGTGCTTTTTGTATTCTTCCAGGTGATCCATCCAGCCTTTCTTGATGACTTTCACGACCCAACGCGGATCAAGATCAATGCAGAAACAGATACCGCCCCGGTGCTGGCATAGGTGTTCGACGGCTAATCGTAAACGCCGCGGTCCTGACGGGCCAAGCATCAGCCAATTGGCGCCCTTCGGAAAGTACTGATCCGGCAAAGTTTCACTGAACATTTCGTAGTCCAGCCGGTGATCTTCGATTACAACACGACTTTTCGGAATGCCGGTTGTTCCACCCGTTTCAAAAACAAAGGTGGGTTGACCCTCCAACCCCTTTGGAATCCAGCGATTCACTGGTCCACCGCGGAGCCATTCGTCTTCGAAAAGCGGGAATTTCTTCAGGTCATCGAAGCCTTTAACTTCTGTAAGAGGATCAAAGTTCAGTTCTGCTTTCTTCCCAAGCCAAAAAGGACTTCCTGTGGATTCGTGGAAGTGCCACTGCACGATTTCATACGTGTGTGCGTCTAGTTTTGACTTGGCATCGGAGACAGACTGATCAAGATTGTCGCTCATTGATTGTTCCAGTATAAGCGGTTTGATTTTTAGGTTATATTTCGGTGTTCAGTGGTTCTAGTGTTACTTGGTTCGCCTAACTGTCCACTCCACAATCTTCCAAAATATCCTAGAATAGAGTGGTATTCAAGGAGACTTGAATTAGATTCAGTCCCTCGGTAATTAGATTCAGTGCCACGATGGATAGTCTGGACGGATATATCATAATTTGTTCAAAAGTTCCCGTAATTGAAGTTGAGTAAATTGCGACCACTAGCGAAAATGAAGCATATACCCCAGTAGTTTCAAGGTTGCTTACCATGGCTGACGACCCCAATAAACAACTCCACTCAATGTTCAGCAGTATCGACGTGACTGCATCTGCCGGTGGGGATGCTAAAACGCCTGCAGAAAATCAGGATGGTTCTTTGGTCGTAGCACTGTTACGCCGAATGCTGGCCCAGCAAGATAAAACCAATGATCTGCTGCAGGAATTGATTCAACAGGGACGGCTCCAGCAACAGGCACGGCAAAGTGAACTTGAGCGTTGGAAACAGGCGAACCCCGAATTGTCAAAGAGCTGTCGCGATGCCGTCGATGTGCTCAGTGATGTCCAAAATGAATTCCTTCAGTCACTCACGAACGAAGTGGATGAAAATGAATATTCACTGAGGGATAGTGATTACATGCTGCAGGAATTTGTGGATCGCTATGGCCCAAGACTGGCACATCTCAACGGAGTCCTTCAAGTGCTGTCCCAGTTAGCCGAAAAGGATTCTTCCTGACATCGTTGCTCGTTTCCAGGTTTTGGCCTAGCTGAACGACTGGAACAACTCTGTACTCAGCGTACGATAAGGGCCTTCAAGACCGATGATTGTTGAGTTAGTCAAGGTGCAGACAAGAGATGGCGTTCGGCTGGATGGCGCTTTGAGTGTCGCGGAGCAACAGGAATCAAAGACTCTGGTGCTGTGCCTCCACGGAGTTGGAAGCAATTTTTATGGCAGTCGAATGTTTGCCGAGCTGGCATTGGAAATTGTTAAGAATGGCGCGGATTGTTTACGAGTCAATACCCGGGGGCATGACTACTGTTACACCGGAATGAGCAGGATGGGCGTGCGTCGACTTGGTGCTGGGTATGAACGTGTGGAACAATGCCTTGAAGACATTGACGCCTGGCTGGACTGGGCAGGCGAACGTTACCAAAGTGTCATCTTGTTGGGACATAGTCTGGGCGCATTAAAGGCGGTTTATTATCAAAGTCATCAAACCCATCACTTACTAAGGAAAGTGATCGCGATATCTCCTCCCAGATTGTCCTACCGAGCTTTTATGGCGGGGGAACAAAGGGTCGGATTTCAACAGTCTATCGAAAATGCTGAACAGGCAATCCGTGAGGGCGAACCTCAGAGACTGGTTGATGTTAGTGTCCCTTTTCCACTTTTGATTACAGCAGAGGGATATTTGGATAAATATGGTCCTCAGGAAAAATATAATCTCGAACCGATGGTCTTTAATCTTCCACTGCCCACCGATTTCATCTTTGGCGGGCATGAACTCCAATTTAGCGGCGTCGCTTTTGCCGGATTGGACCACTCGATCAAAAGTATTGCGACGGAAGCCGGACTCGAGAGCAAGGTTTCTATCCATGTGATTGATGAGGCGGATCATATGTACTCACGACATGGGCGGGAATTGGCTGAGTTGATCAAAGCCTTACTCGGCTAGTTGAATTCCATCGTTCTCTTTACTCTGTCTACCCTCCAAAGTAATTCAGACTCAGATTTGAAATCTCGTTGAGCTTCACCCTCGGTAATCTCGCGGGCCACACTCAAAAAATTAGTGCTTGTTGGCGAATCTGCTTTCATTCGATCAGTAATTAAAGATTTTTGCACGCATTTGCTTCTAAACATTTCTATAAAGTCGCATCACTATCCTGTCCGAACTATTGGGCAAAGTTGCACATACCACTCTGGTAAACAGGGAGGTTTGAGGGTTGTCGGTTATTAAATATCGGCAATCAAGGCAATCTGGGTTATTCGCTCGCAGGAGAGGTATGTCGTCAAGTGAAACAAAGAGTCAGAATTCTTTGGGATTTCTGACAGTCGTAGATAATGGTGACGCGGGGTGTGTTGGTGGTTATCTCATTTTGAATATGGGAGGTCGACCGCTTGAATTTCACTGTACCGCGCCCGTACGCGCTAATCGTGCTCAACAGATCCTGTATGGTGAGTCGCTTACGCCGTTTGTATACGGCGAATTGATTGCACGTGCATTAATCGACAAAGCTGCGATTAAGCCGACTGTCGTCTTTGCTGATCAAAGTGAAACGCTATGTGTCCAGGGTTTGACCCAGTTGCCGGTTGTATTACTTGCTGAGAGATCTGTAGGTACCCTGCGGCAAACCGCTCGTCACCAGTTTGAGGTTGAGGGGTTTAAGTTGGAATTGGCGATGCAGTTTGAAGCACAATCGGAGACCCTGTCCCGCTACGTTCGTAGGTTTGTGGAGACGATTGAATTGGATGAACCGTTCAGCCGTATTCGAGATGCAATCGACGAAGCTCAGCGTGGTGCCCGAGCAGCGTAAACAAATTTGAGTGTCTCTCGTGACTAAGTCAGGAAGGTATTCGGCGAAAGGGAATGTTGATGAAATTCGCGAGAGACGCAGTACATATATAGCAGTACATATATATAAAGGTTGAGCATTGGCAAACTGGCAAGTAAGTAATCGACTCGCTCAGACAAC
>PBCP01000082.1 GCA_002717145.1 Planctomycetaceae bacterium
CAGCACCAGCTGACGAACCAGCTACTCCGGCAGCCGAGCCAGAATCAGCACCGGAACCTAATACTGCAACAGAATCCGAGCCAGCTCCCGAGCCAGCTCCCGAGCCAGCTCCCGAACCAGCTCCCGAACCAGCTCCCGAACCAGTTGCTGAGACTCCAGCTCCTGCACCGACTCCAGCTCCTGCACCGACTCCAGCGCCTGCACCGACTCCAGCGCCGGCCCCGGCGACAGCCGATAGTGGAGATATCGCCGCCGGCCCTGCCATTCGGCGTTTCGCACGGGAGGTGGGCGTTGATCTTAGCAAGGTCAGCGGTAGCGGAACCGGGGGACGAATCACCCGTGAGGATATTTTGGAAGTGGTAAGACAGGCCAATCAACAGGCTGCTTTACCATCGGCTTCAACGTCCAACACAACTGTATCTGCCTCTAGTACCTCCAAAGCTCCGGGAGAACCGGGAACGGATGCCTTTGGGCCGGTACACATCGAATCTATGCCTAAAATCCGTAAAACGATTGCGGCCAAAATGCATGAATCGTGGTCCACGGCTCCTCGTGTCACGAATTTTGATGATGCGGATGTGACGGATTTGGAGATGATTCGTAAATCTTCCAAGCAGGATTATCTGGATCAGGGAATCAAACTGACTTCGATGCCCTTCATTATTAAGTCTGTAGCACTAGCTTTGCGAAATAACCCAAAACTCAATGCCGCTTTGGACATGGATGCCGGACAGGTGATTTACAAAGACTATGTAAATGTTGGAATCGCTGTTGATAGCGAACGCGGCTTAGTTGTTCCTTCGCTGAGAAGTGCGGATACCAAAAGTATCTCTGATATCGCTCGTGATTTGGGAACACTAGCGCAAAATGTGCGCGGCAATAACTTTGGGTTGGATGACCTGCGGGGAAGCACCTTTACTATTAGTAATCTGGGAGCCATCGGTGGCACCTATTCCACACCGATCATCAACGTCCCGGAAGTAGCTATTTTACTGGTTGGCCGAACGCGCAAAATGCCTGTAGTCGTGGATGACGAAATTGAAATCCGTCAGATGATGCCACTCAGTCTTTCCTATGATCATCGCATTGTCGATGGCGGTGATGCTGCACGCTTCCTGAATGAAGTGATTGGCTATTTGCAGGCCCCAAGCCGACTCTTACTTGCTCCCTGAATGAAGCAGGAATAGAGCGATTAATAGCTCATCAAAATCTACAAACGATCCTTATCACCTAAATAAGGATCGTTTATTTTTTGTGCCGATCTAGATCGACAATTCTGGAGACTGTCACGTGTTGTGTTTTCAGTCGATAGAGATACCCACGTCGTCCGAAAACCCCAACATGCCGTCGAACATAGGAACTAAGATTTAATCCGGGCTGGGGTGTGACGAATACCTGAATGGCTCCCTGCGCATCGACAATAGCATATTCCGGAGAATCATTCCGGGAGGAACGCACGCGTACAAGGTATCCTGTTTCAAGATAAGCTGTTCGGCGAGCTTCCGCAGACAGTATACCACTTCCAACTTCGGACGAATCAAGATCAGATTCTGTAAATGGTAGATTGCGGGTATGCAAATCGGTTGAACGTGGCGGCAGTTTGGAGACATCTATCGTCGCCGCTCGCTGGTGCTCGTCTTTGACTTGTTGATACTGATTCAGTCGCTCAATAACTCGCTCAATCGCTCCCTGATCGGCAGCTCCGCTTTTAGCTAAAATCTGTTGCGCCTGTTCAAGGAGTAAGCCAATGCTCCATTGCTCGGAAGGCCTTGTAGCCATCTGAGATACGGCAAATTCCAATTCAGCGACAGTCGAGTAATTCTCCGTTGCCGCATTCTGCACACGAAAGCTAGCCTGCCGGAAAGGTATTTTATCTTCCATGCGAGGCTGCAGTTGGCCGGGCCTTACGCGATCACGAATACGATCAGACTTTACCTGAGTGAAAGGCCCAACCTGACCGGAAGGACGAATCCACCGGGGAACATAGGCCCCAGCATTAGTCGTTGTTAATATTTGCGAGCTCTCATCAGATCCCGTAAACGATGCCAAAGAAACCTTTGGTGACTCACGAGGACCAGCCTCAGCAAGTTCTGCGTGCGAATCCGGTTTCCCGGTAAAATCATTGACAAGATGACGCTTGTGAATCCAACGGAATTCACCTGCAGGAGGGGCAATCTTGTAATAGGAATGACTCGGCTGAGCACTCGACAATGCGATCTTCTTTTGCCCGATCAATGTCACAATTTCACCACGATTGAGTAACACAGTGTAACCATATCTGACTTGACGATCACCGTAGCTACCTACCCATGAGGGTACACGAGCATGTTTCACCGTGGCATGATCTCCATCTGCATGAATATCCAATTTCTCAGCATCGACCCAGCTATAGGAATCATACAGAGGACGAATCGCTAGAAATCCGCTTTTTGTTTCTCGAAAAACTTGCACCTGATCGCCAGCATTTAGATAGCTACAAACGTACTGATCGTGAAAAGGAGCCGAACGCACCGGAACCTGATCTGCACCGACCGTCGCTGTGTAATGCTCAGTCTGTTGACCAAATGCCACAATTGACAGCAGTAACGATAACAAACATGCGAGAAACGCTTTCATTTGGAAACCTGAAAAATACATTCTTTGGGAATCTGTAGAGCGAAAAGTAATGTATTTAGGCCTTCTGAAGCAACCTCATACACACCCCAAACCCTTCAAATGCCTCTGTCGCTACGCCTTTGAAAAAGCGAAGAGGGACGCAACTAGCATTCCTGGTTAAATTGCATCGTCGTTTTTTCTGAAGCTAAAAAGGCTTGCGCCGCTTCGAGTAACCCGGAATAGAAATCGGTTTCAGCCAACGAAGCCGCTAACCCAAACATACGCTCTGACCAGGCAATGTGGTCGTGAAAAAACGCCCGTGGTAGTTGGCGAAGGCTCTCATCGGAGCCTGCTTCAACTCTTAGAATTTGGGCCATCATTTCAAATTGCAGTCCGGCATGATCCTTGATACTTTCAGTGGTTACCGGGGATACGACTTGAAGATATTCATTCATGGAGTCAATAACATCGCTTTGTAAATGTCCCGTTTCCCAGACAGATTGGTAAGGGGGGCAGAAGTCTTTAGGACCAATAAAGACTTTACAATAGTCAACAGCCAGTGCCTCCACGCTCTCTTCATTAACCGGTGGAATTTCGATTTGCAGAGCAGAAAAGCACGTCATCCAGTCCGCCGTTTGGAACAGAGCAAGCGTGTTGAGGTCTATTTCATGAAGTAGAATCCTTGCATAGAGTTCGTAAAGACCCGCTCTGGCTATAGTTTCACAACCTGTTTCAGCATTCATATTCATTTGCCAACGACTATCTGCGATTGTCTCTATGATAGTTTTCTAATGTGAACGACTGTCGAATGAAATGCCTGTTGCCCGGTAATCGGGTCCGGAGCAATGGGCATAAGTCGGTTTTGATTCCAACCGTTGCCTGTGTTTTGGATCCACTTCGCTCTGTCACCACCCGATTTGTCTTCCCACCACATATTTCGTTCCCAGTCTGAGTCACGGTAGCTCTCAAGGTCACTACCGATCGAATAGTCAGCCTCTTCAGAACGAGCCTTGGCTTTAGCCACATTGGTGTATTGCCAGTGACCACATGAATTACTCATGGCGATCGCTTTCGGGTGCAAGCCCTGCATAGTCACTATCGGAACACGCATAGTACTAACCACGCGTTTACCTGCCTCATTCGGGGCACGGTGATTCAAATTCGGTGAAATCTTCTCCAGCATTTCTGAATAGTAGGATGTTAGTTCCACCCAATCACCATCTCGAAGCCCCAGTTCGCTGGCAGTCTCAGTATTGAGCCAGGCTGGATTGCTATGCACGATTTCAGCCAACCATTTGAGGTTCATTGTCCGACCGTGATTGTGTACATTCCATTTGAAACTGGTCATAATTAATTCATCGTCTTGGAGTGCTTGGTGCTCATCAATTGGGAGCCAGATGGGCATTTCGGAGATGTCTAAGTCATGACCTGCATGTTGTGCAGGCCTGCTCTTAGTCTTGGTCACACCACTATGATTGATTAATTCTGAGCAATCTTCATTCAGCCCGATTTTGTTGATAAAAATACTGCGGACTTCCATTTTCCTACTGGGAGTTTTAAAGCCTCGTAGAGCGGTTCCATTGATCAAAATACCTATACCAATGCCACCCTTCGTAATGACACCATCACCATCAACTTCGCTTCCTTCCAGTTCTTCGTCTGTAAGCCGTCTGGCATAAGGTTCGTAGAATGGTTCGTTTTCTTCATTCTCCCAGGCACCTTCTTCTAATAGCCTTTCCAGCCCGGACTTACCTGTCTCTTCATTGACCGGGACATTCTTAGCCCAATGCGTCATATAGTCTTCAGTAGTTCCATACTCATACGCCTTTTGCATGTCTCCGCCGATCTTCGCCGCCAGCTCGGGAAAAAAGTCCCTAATATCCCGAGATTCACCTAATGGCTCGATCATCGGAGTACGGATTCCAACATAAGGCCGAAGATTATAAGAAGCGCGTGCATCCAGATCCCATCGCTCCATGAACGTAGTCCATGGCAACACGATATCAGCGTAATGCGCAGTTTCATTGTAGAAACAGTTGATACAGACATGAAAGTTGATTAATTCCTCACTGGTTAACACTTCCTGGGTCAGGCTTTCTTCAGGCCAGGTCAAAGGAGAGTCCAGATTGTAAGTCATGTAAGCCTGAAGTTTAGCTCGCCCCTGAAGAAGGTAGAGATATACCACTTCTCCGACCCTCATTCGTCGCCAAACGTTAGCCAATGGGTATTCAGGAGGATCCTCCAACACACTCCAAGTCTTAGCAGAAGACGGCATTTCCGGGGTCTGAACAATAGGATCCAAACCACCCCAGGGGCTCCAGCACCAGCCGCCTTTTTTTCCAACACTACCTACCAAGGCATTTAATAAGTTGATGGCACGGTCGTTGTAAAAACCATTTAAGTGAGCCGAAGACCCGCGATTACACATTGTCGTTGCTGCCGGAGCTGCTTCAGCAAATTCCATTGCGATCCGCTTGATGTCGTCAGAAGGAATACCACTGACACGCTCAGCCCAATCGGGGGTATAGTTGGCAAGATGAGCTTTCAGTTCGGAAACTGTGACGTTGGTCCAACGCTCAATAAACTCGCGGTCGTACTTCTCCTTAGCTAGAATCCAATGGCACATCCCCAACGCCACTGCACCGTCCGTTCCCGGAAACGGTGAGAACCATTCGTCGCTGTTACCGGCGGTGTTGGAAAGACGCACATCAAATGTGACCATCTTGGCTCCATTGTTAAAACGTCCATTTTGGATCCGGTTTAAGAAGGGAACATGCCCCTGGTGGGCTTCGAACGCATTGGACCCAAAATTGAGAATGTATTTACTGTTTTCACAATCGTTAAGATCCCAGTCACTTTCCCAAAGATAGGCTAAATTGGCGGCTCGGCGGTTTCCTGAACACAAAGAGCGGTGGCTCAACTGCGTTTTCGTACCGAAAGCATCAAGGAATCGTTTTATTGCATCCTTACTCCGCTGACGTCCCTGATGAAACGCAAATTCCTCCTGGTTTCCGGCTTCCCGAATTTTCCTCAGTTTTTCAGCAATCTCATCGAGAGCCTCTTCCCAGGAGATCCTCTTCCATTTACCTTCTCCACGTTTGCCGACTCTCTTCATTGGGTATAGCAGGCGTTCAGGATGATAGAGGTGATTAAGCGATGCCTGCCCACGCGCACATAAGCGCCCTCGACTATTCGGGTCGTTAGGATTGCCCTCCACCTTTAACACCCGACCATCTTTGACGTAACCAATAATGCCGCAAACAGTGCTACAGAGCTGACACATACCTGGGACTTTCTCAGCTCCCTTGTATTTGTCTTTTGGTGGCCAGTCAATCTTAGCGGCGGGGCCTGGGAAAAGGCAGATTCCGGGCATCTTTTGACTACCTAGTTCATAATCCCGTCCTTTACCCGCTTTCCATTTTTCGATATCTACACCAAATGGAATCGCTTTGGTTAACGACTCTGTGTCCTTAGAACTCGAAACAGTTTCAGTGGTTGGCGTCGTGGAATCCTGACAGCCCGCCAGAGAGAAAGAACCAAATGAAAGCAAGCCTAGCTTCAAAAACTGGCGTTTGGATTGACTAGTCTTCATGACTTTCCTTCCAGTTATAGATGTTGTAGGCATCTGGTGAATACGACTCACCTTCACGAGGGACACGCTCTTCAATTTCCAGAGGTGCCTCACCTGCAAACCACATGCGAGGTCGGGTATTCTTCTCCGGACGCAGCTGACGGGTTTCCAGCTCGTTCTCGGCAGCTATTCGCATCGCTTTAGAAATCTTTGAATTTTCATCGTTCAAATCACCAAACGAAATCGCATCTGCAGGACATGTATTGGCACAAGCAGGTTCCATCTGTTGCTCAAGACGGTGATAGCAGTTATGACACTTAACCGCCTGATTAGCGACTGGATCCATATAGATCGCTCCATACGGACAAACATCCACACAGGTACCATGCCCACAACAGGTGTTGTAATCAACGGCCACAGTTCCTCCGGTGGTTTTATGCAACGCACCACACGGGCAGGCTTTAATACAGGGCGCATCTTCACAATGCTGACAAGCCATCGGCAAGAAGAGTCTCGCTACCTGGGGATACTCACCTACATCTTTGTAAAAGGTTTGCCGTATATAATTTCCAAGCGGAACATCATTCTCAGCTTTACAACTGACTTCGCAGGCGTGGCAACCGACGCAGCGGCGAGTATCAACAAACCAGCCATACTTCTTACCGTCATCGGGTGCCTTGATTCGGTCCGCCCAATACTCTTCCGGCTGAAACAGTGGATTTTTATCGGTACTTTTTTCAGCATCCTCTTCAGCAGCCTGCGACGGTTTCGCGCCGAGAATAACAAGAGCCGCCGAAGCTCGCTCAAGAAAGTCCCGCCTGGAATTGGTTTCACTCATACTGGCATCAGGAAAATTAGATTCTCCACCAGATAATGGATTTTCAGGTTTTTCCGTATCCCTCGCCATTCAAGTAGTCCTTCACGATTCACTGGTAGTCACGTCATCGATTGCAGATTCCTATTTTACCCAAGACGTGACCATCATCTATATCAACTTGGCTGTATAAAATGAGTGCATTCAAGAGTTTGGCAATGACGGAAAACGTAGGAAGATTGGCTATAAACCGAGAGTAACGCGACCTAAGTTTTCCCAGCTTGACATCCTCGGAACATATGTCACCTTTGACTCGATTCAATCTGTGTTAATTACCGAAGAAGTAGGTGGAGTACCCACAAACGTCGGTAAAAACACATGCCCAAATGCCCAACACTACTTAGTTTAACATTCTTACCCCTTCTGGGTGTCTGTTTGCTATGGAACGGGAAACTGGGGGCTCAGGACACCTCTGTCACTAAAACAGGAGACACATCCCCTGCCGTAAAAAACATCTCGGCACGAGAAAAATTGGAAGCGACCATCCCCTGGGAGAAACTGACGTCTGAGGCGCGGGAAAAGCTACAAAGCGTCGTTACGAACTCTTCCGTTTTTCACCAATCACCTATCCAAAAAACGGCTTGTGATCACAACGTCTATTTACACCTAATTCGATACCCGGAATTGGTTGTCAATATGTGGGAGTTGATGGGCGTATCGAAGCTGCGTATGGACCGCCAACAGGATTACCTGATCGACATTGATGATGGCTACGGAACCCAAAGCCAGCTTGAACTCGTTTATGGCAATAAGAACTTACACATTTTCTATGCCGAAGGTGCTTACAAGGGAAGTATCATTCCAACCACTAATAAAGGCAGAGTCGTGTTGGTTTTGGAAACTAGTAAGTCGATGCGTGGCCAGCAGCCTATCATGTCACATCGTTTGAATTTATTCATTCAATTCGACAAATCTGCCAACCAACTGGTCGTCAAGGCTCTGCAGGGAATCTTCTTGAAGATGGTTGATATGAACTTCGCTGAAACCACAAAATTCATTGGCCAGATTGATGACATTATTCAGGACAATCCTGCCGGCATGAAACGCCTATCCGATCGTCTAACCCGCGTCCAGACGCCAATCCGCCAGCAGTTCAATAAGTTGATCGAACGAGCGAATGCTCAATACTCACGAGTTGCAATTAACTCCGATTAACAACGCCGTTATTTGGTAACGAAGTTTACCAGTCGCCCCGGAACGACGATCACCTTCACGACTTCACTATCGGCAAGCAGTTCCTGCATCTTGGCGTCATCGCGTGCCGCCTGTTCCAAATCATCTTTACTGATGTCAGATGCCACCTGGATTCGACTTTTAACTTTGCCTTTGATCTGAATTGGAATCTCAACTGTACTTTCCACCAATAACGATTCGTCAAATTTTGGCCAAGGCTCATACGCCAGGGAGTCGACAGCACCTAACAATTGCCAAAGTTCTTCAGCAATATGAGGTGCATATGGAGCGAGCAAAAGTACAAACGGCTGCATTACACTGCGTGGCCGAATCTTTTGTTTTGTAAAGTAGTTTACAAATTCCATCATACGAGCAATTGCCGTATTGAAGTCCAGGTTTTCGGTATCACGAGTAACGGCCTGTATCGTCTTATGCAGCATCTTCAACGCGTCCGCATCAGATTCGACATCACTTACTGCCTCATTCAATTCCAGTGAGTCAGCCCGGTCATTGACAATCATCCGCCAGACTCGGTCAAGAAAACCTTTGACTCCATTCACGCCGGACATAGCCCAGGGTTTGGTCGCAGTGAGTGGCCCCATGAACATTTCATAAAGGCGCAGAGAATCGGCCCCATAGTTTTCCACTATCTCATCCGGATTGATTACATTGCCACGACTCTTGGACATCTTGAAGGACCTGGCATCCACTCGGACAGACTGATCATCGGCTAGTACAAACGTATCCCCGTTTTTAGTCACCTGATCTTCGCTCAGTTTCACCTGCTGAACTTCGCTTCCGTCCTGCTGACGATACACCCCTTCATCATCCCGGGAAACAGTATTCACGCTGACCCAATTTCCAGAAACATCCTGATAGACTGAAAATTCCATCTCTCCGAGGATCATCCCCTGATTCACCAGACGCTGAAAAGGCTCGGCCGTCGTTACATGCCCGCGATCATAGAGGACTTTGTGCCAGAATCGAGCATACAGCAAGTGTAATACAGCATGCTCTGCTCCTCCGACATACAGGTCGACAGGCATCCACGCCTTTTCTTTCTCCGGATCGATAAAACACTCGTCGTTGGTTGGATCGATATATCGCAAATAATACCAACACGAACCGGCCCACTGAGGCATTGTATTTGTTTCACGCCTATATCGCTTCCCATCGATCTCCGGATAGAGCCAGTCATCATCGGCTTTTGCCAGAGGCGGTTCCGGGCGGCCATGAGGTTTATAGTCTTCCAAGTAAGGAAGATCGACGGGCAAGTCCTCCTCCCTGACACCTCGGATCACTCCAGTTGGATTACCCTGCTCGTCTAATTCGTGCAAAATAGGAAACGGTTCACCCCAGAAGCGTTGACGTGAAAATAACCAATCTCGTAGTTTGTAATTCACCGCAGAAGTTCCGGTTCCCTGAACTTCTAAATTAGTTCTAATGGTTTCTTTGAACTCTGCTGTCGGAGTGCCATCATAATCTCCGGAATTTACCGCAAGCCCCATACCATGAAAACACTGCTTACCGGCTAGTACGGCCTCCCGATCCACTCCTTTTCGATCACCAGGATCCACCACGGCAATAATATCAATACCGTACTCTTTAGCAAATTCATAATCGCGTTCATCGTGAGCGGGAACCGCCATGATTGCGCCTGTTCCGTAACTGATCAGCACATAATCGGCGACCCAAACAGGGACTTTCGCTCCGTTGACCGGATTAACCGCATAGGAGCCGGTGAATACACCAGTCTTCGATTTGGCATCTTCCGTGCGTTCGCGATCGCTTTTAAATGACGCCTTTTCGCAATAAGCTTTGACGGCCTCGGCTTGTTCAGTTGTCGTGAGTCTCTCCACGGCAGGATGTTCCGGAGCAATGACCATATAGGTCGCTCCGTAAAGAGTATCCGGACGCGTAGTATAAACACGTAACGCATCATCTTCCGGTTGTGTCGGAAATCCTGCTCCGGATCGCGCAGCTTTCCAACCGTCATAAGCATCAACCGGTCCAATATAGAAATCGACTTCGGCTCCGGTACTACGGCCTATCCAGTCTCGTTGTAATTTCTTTATTCCATCCGACCAATCAACACCTTCCAGATCATTCTCCAGGCGGTCCGCATAAGCTGTGATCCGTAACATCCACTGCCGAAGTGGAATACGCTGAACGGGATGGTTCCCTCGTTCACTACGACCGTCAATTACTTCTTCATTCGCCAGCACTGTCCCGAGGTTGGCACACCAGTTAACCAAAGCATCATCCAGATAAGCCAATCGATGTTCATCTCGATACTTCGCAACCGCCAATTCTCCCTCAGCGTGCACGCTTTCAGGGATCGGCAACTCACTGATAGGCCGCCCTTTGTTTTGCTCTGTGTCAAACCAGGTATCGAACAGAACCAGGAAGATCCACTGAGTCCACTTAAAATAGCCGACATCCGTGGTAGCCAGACAACGACTCCAATCATAACTAAAACCTAGCATTTTTAGCTGACGAGTGAAATTAGCGATATTCTTTTCGGTTGATTCACGTGGTGGTGTATTTGTTTTGATCGCGTGTTCTTCGGCAGGCAAGCCAAATGCATCATATCCCATCGGATGCAAAACAGATTTTCCGCGCATCCGTTCAAAGCGACACGTTATATCTGTTGCTGTATAGCCCTCCGGATGACCTACGTGCAAGCCATTACCACTTGGATAGGGGAACATATCCAGTACATATAGTTTCTCGCCTTCGGGCATCTCCGAAGTCCTGAAAGTATGGTTTTCTTCCCAAAAATCCTGCCATTTGGCTTCAATCTGACCGGGATTATAACGTGGCATAGGTTTTGTTTCTCACTAGTGTTTTCAAACTCGATGAAGTAATTTCCTGCCGAGTTCTCCATCAATTGATATACCCACAGTACAGATAGTACCCCGGGTTGCAAACCGCCGATTCTATAGGTTTTCTTTCTTCGTGGCAATTCGAGAGGCGTGGACATAAAGAGCGGTTGTGACCAGAATAAATAAACTCCATACCTCAGCAGCACGAGACTTTGCAGCACGCTTCCGATCCTTATTAGTACGACACCGAATGCATGAAACGATCACTTAAAGACCTCCAATTAAATGAAGATCAACGCGTCATGATGCGTGCCGCAGGTCGCTTCAATGCCCAGCTAATGGATTTCCTACGTCCATATGTAAAAGCCGGAATCACTACCGAAGCTATCGATAAGCTGTGCCATGACTACACACGAGATCACGGGCATGTTCCGGCACCACTGAATTATCACGGGTTTCCCAAGAGCTGCTGCACCAGTATCAACGAAGTAATTTGTCACGGTATTCCTGATGCTTACGAATTACAGGATGGAGACATCGTCAATGTCGACATTACTTCGATTGTGGACGGATGGTACGGTGATCAATCCGAGACTTTTCTTATTGGCTCAGTCAGTGATGACGCACGTCGTGTCACACAATGTGCCTTCGACAGTCTGTACAGAGCGATTGATGCGATTAGACCTGGAAGCAAAATCACCGATATCGGCCACGCCATTGTTGCGGAAACTGAGAAATATGGATTCGGCGTCGTTCGTGAATATGTAGGGCACGGATTAGGTACCGAGTTCCATCAGGATCCTTCAATACCTCACTATCCCGACCCGCGTTTTAACCGTATTCCGCTCGAACCGGGAATTTGCTTTACCATTGAACCAATGATCAACGTTGGACGATATCAGGGCATTGTCGATCCACTCGACAATTGGACAGTCCGGACCATCGATGGCAAGTTATCTGCACAGTTCGAACATACACTGTTGATGACTGAGAACGGCCCGGAAATTTTAACAACGACGGAACATGGCCCCAAACCGGGTCACCAGTTTTAAATCCTGTAAGCAAGCGACCGGTTTAGCCAGAGAAGTGCTCTTCCGCTTTCGTCTTTAGTCCCTTGAGGTCCAGCTTTCCGGTTCCGAGCACCGGTAACTGCTCAACTTCCAGGAAACTGTCTGTCGACGGAATAAAGATATTGGGAAGACCGTGTGCTTCTGAAAGTGACTTCCGAATATCGTCAATCGGGATATCTGTGGCTAGGTGCAGAACAATCAGACGCTCGCCTTTCTTCACATCAGGAACGGCGGTGACGGCAGCCAACATCTCTTCGGTTGCTCCAAGAATCTCATTTAAGGATTCTTCAATCTTGATGTGTGGAACCATCTCACCACCGATCTTAGAGAATCGGCTCATACGCCCCGTAATTTTAATGAAACCGTCTTTGTCGATTAATGCCACGTCACCTGTCTTATACCAGCCATCGACAATCACTTCGTTCGTCAAATCATCACGATCGAAATATCCCTTCATCACATTGGGCCCCTTGATCCACAGCATTCCTGACTGATTTTCACCAAGTTCGTCGCCGGTATCCAAATCGGTTATTTTCGCAGCAACCCCGGGAATCGTTCTTCCAACCGTACCTTCTTTAGCTTCGACATGATCATCTGATGCCTGTCGACTCTTTGGCACATTAACCGATACCAACGGCGACGTTTCTGTAGCTCCATATCCCTCTACAGGACGGACACCATATTTCTCTTCAAATTGATCTGCCACGTCCGATGGTAGTTTCTCAGCACCAGTAATCACAATGTCCAGTGACTTAAACTGTTCCGGAGTCACCCTACGCAGATAGCTACGAAGAAATGTCGGAGTCGCAACCATGACCGTACCCTGATTTTCCTCGGTCACCTCACCAACTTTCTTGGCTTCCAACGGATTCGGATGATAGGCCACACCTAACGAGTGGCACAACGGAGTCCAGATGGTGACCGTAAATCCCATTGAATGGAAGAAGGGGAGGATTCCAATCACCATATCATCCTGCTTCAATTTGGCGATCTGATTAATAGCTTCGACGTTACTGGCAACGTTCGCATGAGTTAGCATGACACCTTTGGGGACACCGGTGGAACCCGATGTAAAGATCACAGTCAGGATATCATCAGGTTGGATTTCATCGAGCCCAAGAGACTTAATTATCGAATTAGCAGAACTAAACTTAGTTACAAACAGACTCGTCAGTTTATCGAACAAAGTAGGTTTGTAAGCGTCTTTCCTTAAGTCTTCCAGATAGAAAACTGTTGCATCCAGATCCTCTGCATTGAAACTAAAGCGTTTCATAGCCAGGCGGCTTCCAAGAATCGTCTTGATCCCGGCTTGCTTACAACATGCGTTGATTACTTCTGGGCTGACTGTGTAATTTAAGTGGACGGCGACACGGCGGTCCAGTGCCAACGCCATATTCGTGACAGCTCCGCCAACGCTCTGAGGAATCAGCATGCCGACATATTGTTCGTCGTCGGATAATACATGGCGGTTAAGAAGTTTGCGCAGGATTAGTGATCGCAATAATACTTCACTGCCAGTCAGAGAATTACCGCTGGAATCGGAAATCTTCGGTTTACGATTCCGTTTACATTCACGGATGAACTGACATGTCATCTGACTTTCGTTTTGAATGCGTTGATTCACTGCTTTTGCTCCTAACTGTAAGACAGCCTGCCTGAATTCGTATACTTCAGCATCTTTTGACAAAGGTTTGCCAAAGTGCACCCATACAGGATAAGGGATTTGACGAGGAAGTTTCCAAAAATACTTGCCCTCGGAATAGCTAAAGACACTTCCCCATAATCCATCCAGGAAAATGGGAATCACCGGAACATCACTACGACAACGTTCCAAAATTTTCTTCATACCCGGCTTAAATGTCTGGATTTGGCCGGACTTCGTTAATGCACCTTCAGGAAAGATACAAACCAATTCGCCGTTATCTAACGCTTTGGCTGCTGCGTCGAGTGCTTTGATAACAGAACGACGTCCGGGAGTGATCATAATTACACCGAACATCCTCCCAAGTGCATTGATAAATTTGTTTTGAAAATTCCCCGAAAAGACAACCATACGAATTGGACGTTCACTGGCTAATAGCAGCAGGATTCCATCAATCCAAGTCACATGGTTCGGTACCAGTAGCGCCCCCCCCGTTTCAGGAAGGTTCTTAAGACCTTTGAGCCTCACACGATACACTGTTCGGCTGAGAGTCCAGACTACAAATTTGATCGTGACCGATGGTATGAGAACAACGATGTATACGGCAATCGGTATGGTCAATAGACCAAGTGTCAGAAAGATATCACGCGACGAGAAGAACGGCATACCTTCGGAATCATTCATTCTTAAGCCCATGAACACCCCGTTCATAATGAGCATGCCAAAGAATGTCAGCAAATTGGTTGCAGCCAGAATCGCCCCCAGATTCTCGCGCGGGCTTCGATGCTGCAAAAAGGCTGTCAGAGGGACTTCGAACAATCCGGCACTAAAACCAACTCCGGCCAGCAAAATACAGGCCAGAAAATACTCCCACTTGATTTCCCCACTTGGATTTAGTTGCAACTGGAGAACAACATCTTCCATTATTTTCGAATTTATAGCTTGCCTGCGCACAACCATATCGATCGCTGCGGTTGCCAACTTATCTTGACTGGCCGTCTGATAACCTAACACCACATTGTCAAAATGATCTCGCGATTCAATCGCCACGCCCCCCACTGAAATGATCACGTCATTCAGGTTCAGTTCTGATTCAAACGCCGGAGAATTTTTGGCGAGACGCTCCACCCGAACAACCGGATCCTGGTTTTCCCGAATGACATCTTTGACGGCAATTCCAAGTCGGGTTTTATCGAAAATCGTACTGTTCACCGTAAACAGAAGCATCGTCGAGATCGCTATTCCAAAGGCGCCAATTGGCAGAATCCCTAATTCCACCCGCTCACCTGATATCAAGCCCGCCAGTACTGATCCAACACAAATACCTAAAACCACCATAACCAGGAACGGAGTACGATCCGTTTCAGAACCGGCGCCTGCTTCCACGACAAACTGATCGATGTTGTTTTGAGCGACCGCACTGACTGCCCAGAAGAACATGATCCCAATAGCAATACGAAACAACGCCCGATTACTATGAAGAATCTTTAGATCGCTCCACATCGAGGAAACGACGTTAAATGGAAACTTTCGTTTCTTGTTAGCAACTTGCAGAGGGTCAATGCCAAAACTAATAATCGTGCCTAACAAAGCAATGCCTACAACTACCTGAGCGATCAGTATCACAGGGTGCGCATCTTGAAAGCTGGCAGATAGCTCCAGGAAGTTTCCACTCTCACCTCCATAATAGTCTGCCAGATATCCCCCCAGAAACATCCCACCCAGGGTGCCAACCACGGTCATCATGTTGTAATATCCATTAGCCGGCGACAGCTTGGAAGATTTAACCATCTCCGGAATCGCTCCCATCTTAGCGGGATAAAACATGGCACTTTGGGCACCCATCAGTGTCAAGGATGTAAAAATAAAAAAGGGAGACTCAAGGTAGATCGCCAGACTGCCCATCATCATGATCAGGATTTCTGCCATCTTGCAGGCGACGATCACTCGCCGTTTGGAGAACCTGTCGGACACGTAGCCAGCATGGGTGGCCAACAAAATGTAAGGAGTCACAAAACAGATGAGGCCTAAACCGAGCACCCAGCTTTGAGATAACCCCCATATATCACCCGATCGGTATTCCACATACTGTTTGCCGATACCGATGACTAACCATCGGAATGTGTTATCGTTGATTCCGGTAAGTAATTGCGTAAGGCACAGCGAAATAAAGCTCTTAGATAAGAGATTATTCTTTCCTTCCGGTAATAAACTGGCTGTCGCAGTCTGACTCATCCGAGCGGCTCAATCAGGGGTAGTGGTCTCAAAGGTTGTAGGCACGACGCATCTTGAAAATCCCTCAAACTTCTCACTAAACTTTTCGTTTGAGCGGAAGTTGCTTCAAGCATTTCACCTTGGGATTGCGAAGCTATTAATAGAGCGTTGTCTTCAATCTCTAAATTCTTACACGCGTCTTTTACACTAAAAGAATAGCACTTTTTGATGTCAACGACACTATCGAACTGATCGGAATTATCGTCAGTTATGCGATTCTTTAATTTTCCAGGTCACATGAGTACTTAAATCAAGATGAAACTCAAACGTCCACAATACCTAATGGCAGCGATCATTCTGCTTGTGATGGGAATTCAGTGTTTGTATGTAGATTCATACATCCTGACGCCACAAGCCAGCCAGACTCTGTCCTCACAATTAGACATTCCACCCGCTCCTGTAGACAATTCAACGACAATCCTTCATTCCAATTCCCCAGCCGAGTTACCCGAAAATACTGCCCTAGACAACGATTCTTCTTTAGGTTCAAAAGCTACGCCGACGGCCCCCAAAAAAACCGTTATTTTTTCTGGTCGATACAACGTCATCCTTCCTCAATGGTTCACCTGGACCTTATTAGGTGCAAGTCTCGTTTGTTTTCTCAAAACCATTCCCTGGCTCTCTCCACCCCAGGACTAATTCACTAACAAACTCTTATCTACGACTGGCATTAGATAGCTAGAGGTCCCTGAACGCTAATGTTATAGTGTGAGTTATTCAAATCACGGAGGTTTGAGGTTAATACTCACCCTGATCAAGCACTATAAACACCATCAAGAATACGACGATGAAATATCAACTCATACTACTAATCAGCATTTCGACTTTTGTGGTTACCGGCTGTTCTAAATCGGAGAATGACTCCGTCGCTGTTGAACCGCAACCTGAAGAACAACCAGCCGAGGTAGTGAAAATAACCGACGATATAACCGTCGTGACAGCACTAACCGACTTAGGAGCTTCCTTCCAAAAGAACAGTGATGGCCTGATTACCGAAGTCAGTCTAATTGGCACAAGCGCTTCTGACGCTGATCTGGAACAACTCGGAAAGCTGACAAAACTGACATCACTACGTCTCAATGAAACAAATATTTCCGACGCCGGAATGGAAACCGTTGGCAAGCTGACCAACCTTACGAATCTGGATCTGCGTGGATGCTCAATCAGTAATGACAGCATGACAGCCATCGAAAGCCTGAGTAAACTTCGCGCTCTGAGACTTTCCGGAGAAAGCGGAGCCACTACAGTGGACGATGACGGAATGGCCAGCGTTGGCAAACTAACATCCTTAAAAGCACTCCTGCTTGATCACTTATGGATTAGCGAATTGGGACTCACCGATCTGGCTGATCTCAAAAACCTTGAAGAACTCTATCTGGCGAAAACACTCATCGATGATGCCTCACTAGCCGTACTGACTCAGCATCCAAAACTTAAGAAACTTCGGATCTCACAAACTCAGATTTCTGACATGGGACTCGAGTCTTTGGTTGGCTTGGAAAATCTGACCGAACTGGACCTCAGTGAAAACAGCATCATTTCAGATCTCGGAATGGAACATATAGGAAAAATTGTCACGCTCAGAAAACTAAATTTGTGGCGAGTGGCTCTAAGTGATTTCGGCGTCGAGAAATTAGCCGATTTGAAGGAAATGGACTGGCTCAATCTGGACAACACTTCCTTGTCTGACGCCGGTCTCCCTCATCTGAATGCCATGTCTAAAATCACATTTCTGCATCTGGGCTCAACTACAATCACCGACGAGGGGCTAGTACATCTCGAAGGTCTCAAAACGCTGAAAGACCTCAAAGTAACACGAACTGCAGTGACCGAAGAAGGGGTCGCGAGACTCAAAGAAAAACTGCCCACTACCGAAATTCAATTGAAGTATCTCGGCAACGGGCAGTAATGGTTTGTTCTTCTCTAAGATGTTAAAGCGTCTTAGACGATTTCCCAACCTTTTCGGTATTCCTTGGTGATGTATTTGTCGGCTTCAGCAACATTGGTCGCTTTCAACGATTTCGCATCCCAATCCAAGGCTTTCCCCGTACGGTAACTAACGTTTCCAAGCAGCACAGTCTCTGTCAAAGCTCCTGAGTAATCGAAATTACATAACGTTGGGGTACCTTCTTTACATGCCTTAATCCATTCTGCATGGTGACCAATGGATGGCGGAATCGTCTGCTTCGGTGGAGTCCAACTTTCGAACTTATCCGTTGGGAAGAGGCGATAACTGGAGTAATTGGCAAACATCATGCCTTCTTCTCCAACGAACATCACACCAGCACCGGGTACACGTTGACCGTCAATTTCCTTCGGGATCATATTTCCGTCGTACCAGGTCAGATTAATCGTGTCGCTACCATCTGCAGCCGGGAAGACGTATTCCACCTTCAGACCGAGAGGGCATGTTTCAGCATGAACTTCAGGTCCCGTAGCCTTGCAGGACAACGGGTGTCGAAGACCCAGCGCCCAGAACGGAAGGTCCATATAATGGCAGGCCATATCTCCCAATGTTCCCTGTCCGAACTCCCACCAACGTCTCCAGTTTGCCGGGTGGTATCGACCAGGAGCATATGGGCGTTCTTGCGCGGGTCCTAACCACAAATCCCAATCGAGATTTTTAGGAGGCTCAGTAATTTGATCAGCCGTTGGCAGTTCGCCGCCGCCCCAGCCTTTGCCAACCCAAACATGAACGTCGGTAATCTTTCCAAGTACACCAGACTGAATCGCTTCCACGACTCGTCGATAATTAGGTTCAGCATGAATCTGAGTACCAAGCTGAGTTGCGACTCCATACTTCTTAGCTTCTTCAGCAATCAAACGAGCTTCAAAAACGGTATGGGCTAATGGCTTTTCAGTGTAAGTGTGCTTACCGGCTCGAATTGCCAGCAGAGACGCTGGTGCATGAGAGTGGTCAGCCGTGGCGACAACGACAGCATCGATTTTGTCACCTTCCTGATCAATCAACTCACGGTAGTCTGCATATTTACGAGCACCTGTAAATTCAGTAGCGGCTCGATTTAGGTAGTTGGAATCGACGTCGCAAAGCGCGACAATATTCTCACCTTTAACACCTGAAATATCGGCAGCAGCCCGGTTGGCCGTACCGACGCAGGCAATATTGAGTTTTTCATTCACTGAAGTGGAAGCTGGTAACTCAGCTCCACTAAAGACTCCAGCCGAAAGAGCCGTAGCACCAGCACCGGTAGTCTTCAGAAATCGACGACGATTTTGCTTTTGATTAGCCATATGTTGTTGCCCCATTCTTATAGATAGAGGGAGTTGTAATACTTGAGTGTAAGTTGCAGTTAATCTTAGCACAAAAATCAGGCACATTCGCGTTCCAATTGATAATCCGGTTCCATCCCTCTCAGGAGGTGATAAAATGAAGTGACTGCAAGCCCGTTATCGGGGCCAATACAGCACGAAACCACATTGAAAAACCGGAGATAACAGCCCCATGGGTGCTCAACAAAAAGCAGAAGAAATCGGAATTGAATTTCAGGCAATCGAACCTGGCTACCTCAATCTATGTATCCGTAGCGGGAATCAGCTAATCACATCAGGCCACACTAGCACTGCCAAAGGCATTTTGGGGCAGGGCATGAGTGTCGAAGAGGGATATGCTGCCGCTCGAGATTGTGGCATCAAAATCCTCCAGTCAGTACACGATGAACATGGCACGTTAGACAATCTGCGAGTAATTAAAGTACTTGGCTGCGTCTATTCGGCTCCGGAATTCACTGACCAGCACTTGGTCATCAATGGTTGCTCAGATCTTTTCCATGAGATCTTTGGTAAAGAGGGCGATGGATATCACGCTCGTAGCGCTCTTGGATTCGCTGCGTTGCCGACCGGTGCCGCTGTCGAAGTCGAAGCAATTTTCGAGATTGTCGAGTAACATCGATGTCAAACCAGTCTTATACTGTCACTGCCTTCTATAAATTCCTGGAAATAGAAGAGTCGGAGCTTCGTTCGTTACGCAGCGAATTGCAACGCATGGGCTATAAGTTCAAACTGCAGGGACTCACTCTTGTCGCCACTGAAGGAGTCAATGGGACTGTTTCCAGCTCGGCTGAGGGAATTGCACAATTCAAGGAATTCCTACAAACTCGATTTGGTGATATCACCTTCAAAGACAGCTATTGTGAATTCCGCCCATTCAAAAGATGGTTAGTGAAGATTCGTGATGAAATTGTAGCTATCAAGGACAAGTCGATTATTCCTGATGGTGACCGAAACCACCTATCACCCGAACAATGGCACCAGGTACTTTCTGAGGAAGATGTCGTACTCATCGATACCCGAAATATTTGTGAGACGGATATCTGTATGTTTAAAGGAGCGATTGATCCACGACTGAATAGCTTTGGTGAGTTTCCAGACTGGGTACGTGACTCCGGAATTCCTAAAGATAAAAAAGTCCTGATGTACTGCACGGGCGGGATACGCTGTGAAAAGGCACTTATTTCAATGCAACGTCAGGGTTATGAAAACGTCTTCCAACTTAAGGGAGGTATTCTTGATTATCTGGCGGAGTACCCTGAAGGGCACTGGGACGGAGAGTGTTTTGTATTTGATGGTCGGGTGGCTGTTGATCATCAATTAGCTCCTTCACAACGTTACAAATTCTGTCCGCATTGCGGTGATCCCGGAGATCTTCAGGCCGAATGCCGCATTTGCGAGGTCGCCATGGTGATTTGTCAACCATGTTCAACACACCCGGAACGTAATACCTGTTCAAAGAATTGCGCCGAAAAATTTCGTCGTCAAGAGGCCGTTGCAGGAGAGTAGGGCAGTGCTGAACCAATCCCAGCTTGAAACCTATCAGGACCAAGGGCATCTCACGATAAACGGTTTCTATCCAACTGAAACCGTCTCTCAGGTCATCCATGAAATCAATCTCTGGGCTGAACAAACCCGAGCAAACCTTAGCGATGAAGACCAACGTTGGTACCTCGAACAAGATGTACCCGTCGGAGTCACCCTGTTTAGAAAACTAGACAACCCCATTTATAACCGTCCGGTCCTACGAGACTTAATCGTCACACCCTCCTTGCTGGAAATTGCCAGCCAACTCATTGGCGATCGTCTGACAGTTTTCTTTAGTCAGGTATTTATGAAGCCTGCAAAGTATGGCGGACCGAAACCTGTTCATCAGGATAACTATTACTTTGGCCCCGCAGATGAAGACCGGGTGCTAACGGTGTGGGTGGCCATCGATAATGCCACCGTTGAAAACGGATGCCTTTATTATGGCGATGGAAGTCATCATACGGGCGTGCATCAGCATATTGCTCCTGCGAATGAACCCTTCAATTTGATGGTTCCGAACGAAGTTGCGAAGAAATTCCCGATGAGAGCTGCTCCTGTCGATGCCGGGGGAATCTCGCTGCATCACGGAAGCACTTTTCATCAATCTTCCGAAAACAATAGTGAATTCCCACGACGGGCTTTAGCGATGCACTTTATCCCTCAGGATATGCCTTTGGTAAATCCTGCGCTTGATTACGACTTAAGCGTTGTCGTCCCCTTTTAACCTTTGATTGATTAGTAGATTCCATGCGTAAATTTGTCCTCGTTCTATTCACTATTCTGGTTGCTCAAATGGCTCAGGCCGAGCAACCAAATGTCGTTGTCATCCTGACCGATGATCAGGGTTGGGGAGATCTCAGTCTGCACGGTAATCAGAACCTCAATACCCCCAATCTGGACGCGCTAGCAAAAGCCGGAGCTCAATTCGATCGTTTTTATGTATGTCCTGTCTGCTCACCTACCCGCGCAGAGTTCTTAACCGGCCGTTATCACCCCCGTGGAGGTGTCTTCAGTACCAGTGCCGGAGGTGAACGTCTGGACCTGGATGAAGTCACAATCGCTGATACTTTTAAGGCAGCCGGGTATCACACCGGCGCTTTCGGCAAATGGCACAATGGCATGCAGTATCCTTATCATCCCAACGGACGGGGCTTTGACGAATACTACGGTTTCACCTCGGGGCACTGGGGGCATTACTTCTCACCCGTTCTTGAACACAACGGAGCTTTAACACGTGGTGAGGGATTTTGCGTAGACGACTTCACTAATCGTGCGATGGATTTCATCGAGGAGAGTGTCAAACAGGACAAGCCGTTCTTTGCCTACCTGCCATATAACACTCCTCACTCACCTATGCAGGTCCCCGATCAATTCTGGAAAAAATTCGACGGGCTGGAACTGGAAATGCGGAATCGTGATCCCCAAAGAGAGAATCTCCAGCACACACGCGCAGCATTAGCTATGTGTGAGAATGTCGACTGGAATGTTGGCCGCCTGATGAAACGATTAGATAAACTCGGAGTAGCCGATAACACGATCGTCGTATTCTTTCATGACAATGGCCCTAATGGAGCGCGTTGGAACGACGGCATGCGAGGGCGTAAAGGTTCAACCGATGAAGGAGGCTGTCGCTCACCGTTGTTTATCAGTTGGCCTGGGAAGATTAAGCCTAATACTTTTGTTTCTCAGATTGCCTCCGTCACGGACCTGCTGCCTACGCTATCGAACATGGCAGGCATTAACCTGATTGGCGAGAAACCTCTCGACGGAATAGATCTATCCGCCTGGATCGCAGACCCGCAGAAAGAACATAACGACCGTATCATTATCAACAGCTGGAAAGGCAGAATCAGCGCTCGCAATCAACAGTACCGACTAGACCACACCGGCCGGCTTTATGACATCTCGAATGATCCAAAACAGGACCGGGATATCGTCAAAGAACAACCGGCAATCGCAGAAAAATTACGAGAGGCAATCGCAGATTTCAAAACAGATGTTCTCAGCGACTACAACACCACCAATGAAGGTCGCCCATTTGTTATCTGTCACAAAGATTACCGGTGGACACAGGTACCAGCTCGAGATGGCACGGCGCACGGCAACATCATCCGTTCCAACAAATTCCCTAACTGCTCGTATTTTCTGAATTGGATTAGCACCAATGACAAAATCACCTGGCCTGCACATGTACAACACACAGGTCGTTATCGCGTCTATCTGCACTACACCTGTAAGAAAGAGAATGTTGGCTGCCGAGTTCAGTTGTCATTTAATGATTCAACAATTTCGCAAAAGATCGTAGAATCGCATGACCCGCCGGTAGTGGGAGCCAAAGAAGATCGCTTTGTTCGCGTGGAATCCTATATCAAGTATTTCCGCGAGATTGATTTGGGAATCATGGAATTGGATGCCGGAGCCGGCGAGCTTTCCTTAACCATTCCGGAAATGCCCGGTGACGAAGGAATTGAATTCCGCCTGCTGATGTTTGAACGCCTAGAAGATGGAAAGGTCAAATAATGCGTCTACTGAGCGCACTCGTACTTTGTTTCCTGACAACAGGCCTGTTCGCCCGTCAGCCCAACGTAATTTTCATTCTTGCCGACGACCTTGGCCACCGTGAACTAGGGTGTTATGGCAACGATTTCAATGAAACACCGTCGCTCGACAAATTGAGCGAACAGGGAATGCGCTTTACCGATGCCTATGCAGCGGCTCCCGTATGTTCCCCCTACCGTGCATCTCTGATGACCGGCCTACATCCGGCCCGTCTCGGCATTATCGATTACCTTCGCCCGAATTCTGCATTCGCAATTTCTCCGGCACAGTACACACTCCCTCGAGCATTCAAGGACAACGGCTATACCACTGGCTTTATTGGAAAGTGGCATCTCACCGGATATAAATTCCACGATTCGGAGTTCGAAGTGAGACCCACCGATGTCGGATTTGACACTGAAACCGGAGGCGAGATTAAAGGTGTCGGTAACGGTGCCAATTTTTGGCCCTACGTTTTCCGTGATCAGCCAGTCCGCTGGCTCGACTTCCAGGAAAATAAATTGGGAGAAGATGAATATCTGGTGGATCGCATGAATCACGAGGCGATTCAATTCATTGAGCGAAATCAGAAGGAACCCTTCTTTCTCTACCTAAGCCACTATTCCACACATTCGATTCTCAATGGCCGGCCTGACAAAGTGAAAAAGTACATTGCCAAGCATCCGCCAGGACCAAGTTCACGTGAGCGGTGTTATCTTTGTCAGGATAGCGGACACGAAGGGGATTCACTCCACCACTGGGCTCGACATCACAATCCCCATCTGGCTGCCATGCTTGAATCCATTGATGATGGAGTCGGATTGATTATGGAGAAACTCGACGAACTCAATCTAACAGATGATACGATTGTTATCTTTTCAAGCGATAACGGTGGTGAAATCAACGTAACTTCCAACGCTCCTTTGCGCGGAGGGAAAAGTCAGTTATACGAAGGCGGTATTCGCGTGCCTTTAATCGTCCGCTGGCCGGGGCAGGTGCCCGTCGGCATAGCCAGCAATGCCTACACGACCAGTACTGACTTTTTCCCGACGCTTGTGGAAGCCTGTAAGTTGAAAGTAAAGCAAGACTATCGTGCTGACGGGACGAGCGTTTTGGGAGACTGGCAGGGAGACAAGCAGCGTCGGGCTGGCCGGGATTTACATTGGCACTATCCACTGGAAAAGCCTCATTTTCTGGGCGGCGTTTCGGCGGGTGCTATTCGCTCAGGCCCCTGGAAACTCATCGAGTTTTTTGAGACTGGTGAACTAGAGCTCTACAATCTTGAGACTGATCTCGGAGAATCAATCAATGTGGCCAGAAAACACCCTGAACTAGTCGAAAGCCTCTATGCTCGTCTGATTCAATGGCGTGAGCGTGTAGATGCCCGAACCGGTTCATCTCTCAAGATGACACGTAGTGGAAATGCAATTTTTCAGGATTCATTTTCACCTCAGCTTGTCAGCAACCGCTGGTCCGTGACTGAAAACTACACTGTCGATAACGGGACGCTTGTTCGGACTGAGCATACGGACGGGGAAGAAAGGATCTTCCTCAAGAAGCCGGAATACAAAGACGTCGTCGTCAAGTTCGACTTTCAATTCAAAGGCACGCAAGACATCCGCTTTCTAACCGGCACTTCGGGCAAATACAATGCCGTTGTACACATCCATCCGGATCGTTTCTTTATCCAAACAGCTGTCGATCAAACCGTGCCCTACTTTCCGGCAATCCACGGCATTTGTGCTTTCAATTTCCAACAGGACAAGTGGTACACCATGACGGTTGAAATTGCTGGCGACGAAGTCATAGCTCACATCGATCAGAAACATTTCGCCTATGCTCAGCATCCAATCATCGATCGAACCCGTACTTATTTTGCATTTCAGACAGGGACGCCAGGAGCCGTACTCGACAACGTTCAGCTCCTGCAGGGATTCAAATTGAAAGACTGGAATGATAAACGAAATCAATACATCAGCCTCCAGAAAAACCGGCCATTGCCGGAAATGCCTTTGCGAGACCGCTGGCAAATGCTCAAAACGAACACACATGATTTCCTTTATCGCAATGATTCCCAATACAAGTCCATCGTTGATTCTCTGGCAGCAGCCAAGCAACGACAGCATGAACATTATCCCGAAGTCTTTAGTTCCATTAAAGAAGTACGTAAGCCACTAATGGAGTTACGAAAAGAGTTGGCAACTAACGACACTCAGTACCAACAACTAAACAAAAGGGTCAACCAGGCAAAACAGGAGCAGAAACGGTACGTACTGGAGCGGTTTCCCCAATTGGAATCTATGCCTGCCAGCGAATCTGCCGCAGCGGCTGCTCAATTTAGAAAGACAATCGCCCACGAAAAAGAATTTGTCGTCCTGAAAAAGCAACAAGAGGACGCAGAAGAGGCTCTGGAGCAGGCGTTTCCTGAGCTCTTTATCACCAATGAAGAAATTCAGGCTCGCCAAAGAGAAGAGCGTGAAAAGTTGAAAGGGTCACCTGAATTTCAAAAAGTAATCCAAGACGTCTCTGAATTAGTTAGAAAAGAAATGGAATACCGACATCAAAAGAATCCGGAGCTCAAACAACTCTGGACTCAAATCTTCGTTAAGGAAGACTCATGAACAAACTTATCATCTCTGCTTTCCTACTAAACTGTTGTGTCAGTATCACCGCTATTGCCGATGACGCTGACCTGCCTGCCGTTGCAAAAGAAACTTTCACCAAGGGAGCCGCTAACTGGGAACCTAAGGATCCAGCGGCCTGGAAAGTCGTAAAGAAGGGACCTGAAAGCTTTTACTCAATGTTTAAGGACAGCAACTACCAACCCGAAGTTCGCTCACCTGTCAATTTTGCGCTACTCAAAGAAATATCCGTATCAGACTTCGTACTCGATGTCGACATGCGTTCCACACAGGAAGTCTATGGCCATCAGGATTTGTGCCTGTTTTTTGGCTACCAGGATGCATCTCATTTCTATTACGTTCATCTGGGTCGTGAGGCAGATGCTCATGCAAATTCGATCTTCCTTGTTAACGGTAAACCGCGAGTCAGCATTGCTCAGAAACGAACGGAGGGAACAAACTGGACCAAAGATTGGCACCATGTTCGTATTAAACGTGATACGACGACGGGAAGTATTGAAGTCTTTTTTGACGACATGAAGACGCCAGTCATGACCACAATCGACAAACGTTTTCTTGACGGTCGCGTCGGCATCGGAAGTTTTGATGACACCGGGGACTTCGACAATTTCGAATTACGTGGAAAACTCAGGAATTATAAGTAAAACGTTATGAATCGATTAATACTTTGTCTAACGCTGCTATTGTTTGGCAATGAATGTCGGGCAGAAACGCCGAACGTACTATTCATCGCCATCGATGACCTACGTGCTGACCTGAACTGTTATGGAAACAGTCAGATTCACTCCCCAAATATTGACCAGTTAGCCACTCGCGGAACTTTGTTTAACAGAGCCTATTGCCAGCAGGCGGTCTGCAACCCTTCCCGCAGTTCCATGCTAACCGGCTTAAGGCTGGACACCCTGCACCTTTGGGATTTACCAACCCACTTCAGGCAGCGAATCGAAGACGTTGTCACGCTACCTCAACTGTTCAAACAAAACGGATACCACACCCAATGTGTGGGAAAGATATTTCATAACTGGCGACAGGACGAATACCGGGGAGATGCTGTTTCCTGGAGCGTTCCACAGGAAATGCACTATAACTCGCATGGAAACGACAAAGCCATGGTGGAAGGCCCGCTGCCCGCCAACTTGTCAGACGTCCCGAAATGTGTCATTCGGGATGTACCAGATGAAGCCTATTTCGACGGTCGCGTAGCACAACGCGCGGTGGAAGTCCTAAAGGAAGTGAAAGACAAACCGTTTTTTCTGGCCGTCGGTTTTTGGAAGCCTCACTCTCACTTCAACGCTCCGAAAAAATACTGGGATCTGTATGACCCCGGGGAAATCAAACTACCGGTCAATCGTGAAAACCCAAAAAACGTACCGGAAATCGCACTGCACAACGGCCAGGAGATTCTCCGAAGTTATAAAGATTTCCCCCATCAATATCCAACCGATCATCAGGCCCGGGAAATGAGACGAGGCTACTATGCCAATATTTCCTATATGGATGCTCAGGTTGGAAAGGTGTTGGAGGAATTGGATCGCTTGAATCTTCGTAACAACACCATCGTTGTTCTCTGGTCAGATCATGGGTTTCATTTGGGAGAAAACGGGCTTTGGGCTAAGACCTCTAATTTTGAATTGGATGCCCGGGTTCCGATGATTATTTCGACGCCAGTGTTTAATCAGCCACAACGCACTAATTCCTTAGTTGAGCTATTGGACATCTACCCAACTCTGGCTGAGTTGTGCCATTTACAGGCACCTGACAATCTTGAAGGCAAAAGTCTCGTACCGATCCTAAAGAATCCCCGAACCACCCTCAAACGCCAGGCGTTAACTCAGCACTGCCGCCCGGCATATCCACGTTACGGAGAAGACCCCAAAGCTATGGGATACTCGATTCGTACAAATCGTTTTCGTTACACCGAATGGCGGGATTTTCAGACGCACGCTGTGCTGGCTACAGAGGTCTATGATCACCGTCATGACCCAAGTGAAACCAATAATGTCTTTGAATCAACTTCTAATCGAAACAAACAACGATTAGCAAAACAATTGAACTCCGTTATTTCCAGGCCGGTTCACCGGGAGCAAAATTAGGTGTCCACGGAATACTGCGATCAAAGATTTCACCGTAAGAAGTGTAATCGTTGTAGTGAACAGCCTGCACTCGCCAATTCTTCACTCTGGCGTCATATGCCTTTTGTAGGCGTTTGAGATCTCTCGGAAATTGTTGACTCAGTACAAGATTATTCAACTCAAGTGGATCTTTACTGATTTGGAATAATTCCTCGGTAGCTTCGAAATCACCAGTTTCATAAGGCCAGTAAATATACTTGTAATCCTGACCAACAATGCCATAGCTTTGGCAGGATCGAGGACCCCAGACATTGATTAACTCCAGATATTGATGTATTGAAGATTGAGGATCGTCATATAGTGGCATCAGGTCTCGTCCATCAATGCCACGGGGAGCATTCAATCCGGCAAGCTTCAGAATCGTAGGAGCAAAGTCTATCGAGCCTGTAATTGAATCCACTCGCAATTGCTTGCCACTATTCTCATGACGCGGATCAAAGATAATTAAGGGTACGCGTGACCCCTCTTCATAAGGCAGAACCTTAGATCCATATCCATGAGCTCCGCAAAAAAAACCATTGTCTGATGTAAAAATAACCACCGTATTGTCTGCAACACCGGCATCGACAACTGCTTGACGAATCATGCCAACGGCTGAATCCACCGCATGTACCAGTTGATTATATAGCCGCATTTGATTGTCATAGTCATCCTTATACCCCCAGCTTTCAAATCGCTCATATTGGCGCCCGGTTTTACTTTGGCGTGAAAACTGATTACTGAACTCCCGTCCGTAGTTTGCCGGTTTCCTGAATGACTTTCCGGCATACACATGATCAAACATCGGGTCGACCTGATCGGGTTTATGCGGAGCTTTGAAGCTAATCGAAAGACAAAAAGGCTTCTCTTCGCCCGCCGCATGATGAATAAAGTCTCGGCCAAACGCACCGTAGGAACGTGAGGAATGAGGGTATTGCTCAGCATACCGAGCCATACTCTTATTCTGTTTTGTTCGATACGATGTCTGCCCCGGTCCGGCTCCCCACCAATCAAAATCTTCCTGAGGTAAGATCGCTTTCTCAGCTCCGTTAGGAAGAACCTCAAATCCGATCTTGCCTGCTATAGCAGTCAAATATCCGTGTTCCCGCATAATTACAGGATAACTTTGCTCCCACAAATTCTGATGCAACGGTCCATGGCCGAAATTGCAACCATGGCGATATTCATACAATCCGGTCATGACAGTTGCCCGCGAAGCCATACAGATAGCCGTTACAGTGTAATGTCTGTCAAAGGTAATTCCATCGCGCGCCAGACTATCTATATTGGGCGTCACGACATCATCGTTGCCATAACATCCAAGAGAATACGTGTTTTGATCATCTGTAAAGAGAAAGATGATATTCGGACGCTTTGCCTCTTTTGCATTAGTAAATGATGCTACAAACAAAATAGCCAGAAAGAATATCAGTCGTGTCAATTTCATCATATCGCCTATTCTCGCTTGTTTAGAGAAACTATCGGTTACCGGGAAGCACCATTGTCACCGGCAGCATCCTGTGCCAACTTTAATAAGAATTCAACAACCAGCTTCATCTTCGGGTCTCCCAGCAAATCAGTCTCTTCTTTGGGATCACTGTGTAATTCATAAAGAGCCGTTGGATGGGCTATTCCGTCAAACGCATACTGGTGATCCAAAAACAGCTTCCAGCGACCTTCGACCGGAGCAGCGTTACTGCGCACAGCAACAACGGCACGTTCGTCAGCAAGTTTCTTGCTCGCCTCCTGATGATCATTGGGAAACACCGCTCCACGACGAACAAATTCGCGATCACCACGAAACGCATCCAGTTGACTAATACTATCTTCAGCTCCCCGTCCCATGCCCTTTATAGGAGGCAACTTAACTCCTGCAATTTCGGCGAACGTAGCATAGAGGTCATTCAAGGCTAGTAGAGAACTTTGGATTGCTCCGGGCGTTTGGGGGTTACCATCACCCACCTGCCCTAAAGGCCAACTGACAATAAACGGGACGCGGTGGCCGCCCTCAAAGGTCGACCCCTTGTTGCTTCGTAGCGGTCCGGTAAACCGCTTGTCATTTTTCTCCGCCCCATTATCGCTGGTAAAAACGACAATCGTATTTTCTATCAGGGGACGGCCTTTTCGTCTTGGATCCTCGGTTTCCTCTAGATAATCGATTAGTCGCCTCAGATGTACATCATTTTGATACACAAAATCCTGCCTCAGACTTTCGGTAGGCTTACCATCTTTGTATTGGCTTGCACCTTCGACTTTGATGCCTGCAATTTCTTTGGACGGAGTGTAGGGCCCATGATTCGCGGGTGAGGCAAAGTACAGAAAAAACGGCTGCGCCGTGGTCGTCATAGAATTTAGAAAATTCAATGCCTCACGATCCATCACGTTACCGACGCGCCAATAGTCATACGAACCGTTGGTAAGTTGTCTGCCACTGTCGGTTGCTCCAACAATCGTCCGGCCATAAATCCAGCCTGGGCCAGTCGTTTGTTCCGGTATATTTTTACGATTAAGCCCTCCTGGTCCGGAAGTCGGGTGGCTACGTGATATTCCATAGAAGAAATCAAAGCCATGGTCGATGGGTGTATCCACCATCGGCTGGCGAAGATCCGCATCCAAAAAACCTTCCGCAACGGAACCATCGGACTTTCGATAGGTAAGTCCTAAATGCCATTTACCAACCATACCGGTTCTATAACCCGCCTGCTGAAGCATCTCGGGCATCGTCAATCGATCTCGTTCGATTAACGGGTCTCCATGATTTCCAAACAGTACCCAATGCTTCACTGCTGTCCGCCAGCAATAACGACCTGTCATCAACGCATATCGGGTTGTGGTACAGCGACTATGCGGTGAATGAGCATCGGTAAAGCGAATCCCACGGCGAGCAAGCTCTTCCATTGCCGGAGTGTCTAATTGGTCAGCATCACTGTTTTTTGACCAGTCCTGATAGGCACTCGTATCACCTGCTCCCATATCATCTGCCAAGAAAACAATGATATTGGGTTTAACCGTGGGATGAAGAACGACTTCCTGCTGGGCTACTAACAACCCGGGGCAACACAAAAAGCACGCAAGGAAAGAAAACCTGCTCATTAACCAATCAGATCCTTGATAACTTCACCACCAAACTGAGACAATTGCTTGTAGCGACCACCATGAAAGTAGGTGAGTTTGTTATCGTCTAACCCTAGCAAATGTAGTAACGTGACATGCACATCACGAATAGGGTGAACATTCTCTACAGCCTCGGCACCTATTTCGTCTGTACCTCCGACGATGGTGCCTTTTTTGATTCCACCACCGGCAAACAGCATCGTCATGGCATCTACATTGTGTCCACGTCCAAAGGAATACACGCCACCTCGACGATTGTTATCCGGGGTGCGACCGAACTCACCAGTCCAGACAACCAGAGTTTCGTCGAGCATACCGCGGGACTTAAGATCCTTAATCAAAGCTGCCATTGGCTGATCGACAGACTTGATACGCGATGAATGCCCTTTTTCGAGATAGTCGTGGCTATCCCAACCACCGGTGAAAATCTGCACAAAACGAACTCCGCTCTCAACCAATCGCCTCGCCATCAGGCATTGCTTACCGAAGGTGGCCGTCTCCGGCCTGTTGAGTCCATACATTTCCTGAGTCTTTAGTGATTCGCCTGCCAAATCCATCACCTGAGGAACAGACATTTGCATTCGAAACGCAAGCTCATAGTTTTCGATTCTTGCTTCCAAGTCTTTATGTTCCGGGTGAAGCCGCGCATGACGCCGGTTTATTTCTGCCAGTTCGTCCAACGCCCGCCTCTGATGTTTTCTGTCCTTAAACGACTGTGGCTGCAAATCCAGTATGGGAGATCCCTGAGGACGCAGACGAGTCCCCTGGTAGTGAGCCGGCAAAAAACCGTTACTCCAATTCCTCGAGCCCCCCTGAGGTGCAGCAAGTTCTGTCATGACCACATAACCCGGAAGGTTTTGATTTACCGAGCCAAGCCCATACGTAGCCCAGGAGCCAATGGCCGGATCCGCCCCTAAACGGCTTCCCGTATTCATATGGAACAAAGCTTCCGGGTGATTCAACGATTCAGCCTGACAACCACGGTAATTACATAGTTCATCAGCGACTTCCGGAGCTGCCATAAACTGCCATTGGTCACTCATCTCCAGGCCCGACTCACCGACCTTGCGAAACTTGAACGGACTTCCCACGTAGAATCGAAATCCACCGGCTAAACCTGCTGTTCGTTTGGACTCGGTCTTATGCAGTTCGTTCAGCTTTGGTTTAGGGTCAAAGGTATCAACCTGACTGGGGCCTCCCTCCATGAACAACATAATGCAAGCTTTAGCCTTGGGAGTATGCATTGGTTGTTTGGGAGACAGCGGCCCCCTGTTGGGCAACACTCCGTCCAACAGTTCATCCTGGCTATTTACCTGCGCATTGCCTGCTTGAAGCATTTGAGTTAACGCAACCGATCCTAGCGATGCGCTAAGCCCGTACAAAAAGTCACGACGATTGGGATTCAGTCTTGGGGTCATCATTGGATTCAGCCTCAATCGCTCCTAATACACATACATAAACTCGCTACTGTTAAACAGCAGCAAGCATAAATCTGCCAACGCTCTGGTCTCTGCATCTACATCACTTGCTTTCGTATCCGATGTATAGTTTGCAAAGACAGGTAGCTTTTCCAGATAGTCGAATGGTTCACCCGAAAACTCTTCAATAAGCGACCGTCTAATTTCGGTAGGGTAGCTCACTTTCTCAGGAGTTACGTTTTGATGATATGCCCTCATTTCAGTGACATACTTCTTCAATCGACTCAATTCTGGTTTAACCGGGTCGCGGCCATAGGTAAGCCAGAATGCCCGTTTAATTTGCAGTTCCAGCGAATCACGCTCATCCATCAACCTTTGGGCCATGGCTATCGATCTGTCGGTCACAACGTCACTATTCAGTAATGTCAATGATTGAGGCGTCACGGTAAGTGAATCTCTTGCTTCGCAGGAATCATTTGGATTTGGTTGATTAAACAACTCCAAAAACGGATCTGCCTGACCTCGAACCCGGTAAGCATAAATGGTGCGTCGATTTCGCATTTCCGGCTGTGGGGATGGCTGATAGGCCGGAGCGAGTGAGAACTGAATCATACGGGGCTGCAAGGCAACTTCCATGTTAATCTCAGGACGAATTGGCAAACCTCCCATCTCTGGATTCAACTCTCCCGTAATCGCCAGGAAACTGTCCCGAATCTCTTCGGCAGTTAAACGACGTGGTTGGAACACTCCTAATAGCTCGTTGTTCGGATCCAATTGCTGAAGTTTCTCCAAATCCCGTCTTTGCGTCGATTGCATGTACGTCGCTGACGTCATAATCAATTTATGCATCCGCTTCATCATCCAGCCGTTTTCTACAAAGTCAGCGGCAAGATAATCCAACAGTCTGGGGTGCGTCGGCTTAGCACCCTTAGCACCAAAATTATTAGGGTTACGAGCAATTGCCTGACCAAAGTGATACTGCCAGATACGATTCACAATCGAACGCGTAGTTAATGCATTTCGATCGTCGGAAATCCATTTTGCCAAAGCCAAACGGCGACCATCCAGAGTATTAGGGAGTAAAAATGAACTTGCTTCACCCGAATCAACTGGAAGCCCAAGAGCACTTAAGACTCCAGGTTCCACCGACTCTCCGGGAGCCTCGAGAGCGCCTCCCATCAGAATGAAATTTTCCGCTTCCCACTTCGGGTCCTGTTCTTCAATGATTCTGAGTTTTCGTGATCCTGGATAACGAAAGGGATCATCCATTCCATTATAGACTCCCTGAATCATGGGCTGGAATCGTTCCTGACGACGCGTCCAGATCCAGACATCCTGTTTGTAGACTTTATAACGTCCCTTGTCGGTACTATCTAATCCAACATGACGAGGTGGTTTCTCCTCATCCGCAAGCTTCTGTCTCGCGCCTTCGTCTTTGTATTCAAGCCCGCGTTCGGCAAACCACGCTCTGGCTGCCGTTTCCTGTTTGTGATAAACGATGTTACGCTGATCTTCCGCGTTTTTCAGCATGCGAGCGACATGCTGCTGTTCCGACTCGAAATTGATTTGGTTCTCTTGCGGTAGAAAGGCAACGGGACGCTCAGCCATCTGCGTCGTGGCAAACGCCGCGTAAAAACGATAGTAATCCCTTGTTGGAATAGGATCGAACTTATGATCATGACACTTTACGCAACGCATCGTGGTTGAAAGGAATGTCTGCCCCACAGCGTTGACGATGTCATCCAGGTAGATTTGCCTCGCCTCCGGCGCTTTGACCATAGCATTGTCAAAAGGGCCCATGCGAAGATAGCTGGTCGCTACCAACCACTCTGCTTCCTTTTCGTTGTAGGCCCCTGACTTCCGAGCTGCAGCAACTACATTAGGTTGGGCCTCGTTTTGCTGGGCCGCACGCGCTCGCACAGATTGATCTGCAAGCTCGTCACCTGCCAATTGCTCCATCACAAACTGGTTGTACGGTTTATCTTCATTCAATGACCGGATGACATAGTCACGATACCGCCAGGCGTTACTACGCTCATAGTCGTTCGAATACCCTCCGGAATCTGCATAACGAGCGACGTCTAACCAATGCTGCCCCCATCGTTCTCCATAGTGCGGAGAATCGAGCAAGCGATCAATCAAGGCCAACCAGGCTTTCTGTGAGTCTTCACGCCAGGCGTTTACAAACTGACTGGTTTCATAAGGGGTGGGTGGTAAGCCGGTTAAGTCATAGGAAGCCCGACGCAGAAGAATTTTAGGGTCCGCAGGCGGGGCCAGAGAAAAGCCTTCTTGCTGTAATTTAGCGCCGACAAAGTAGTCGATCGGATGCTCCTTATCAGGCACCTCCGTTTTAACAACCGGTTGAAACGCCCAAATGTCCTCCGCCTGATACCTCCGATACGTCCATTCATCGCTTAGCCCACCGCTAGTATCCACAAGCGATCCTTCGGACGTTACCCTCTCTCCCCACGCCTCTTTTCTGTAGGCTGCGATTGTCTGCTCGTCAGGCCAGAGTGCACCAGCTGCAATCCATTGTTCAATCCATTGAATCTGTTCGGGGGAAAGTCGATCGTTTTCCTTCGGGGGCATTTCATAGCCCTCCCATTTCACAGCATAAACTAAGACACTTTCGGCGGGCTTACCCGGAATGATCGATGGTTCACCTGATTCACCGCCTGCCAACATCCCTGCTCGACTGGTAATGTCGTAATCACCTTTAAGATCGCCACCGGCACCATGGCATTGAAAGCACTTTTGCTTGAGGAGCGGTAAAACTTTCAGAGCAAACAGCTCGTCACCGTTGCTTTTGTCTTGCTGTACTTGCGTCTGTCCCTTTTCTTCTCCCTGAGCCGAGGGGAGACAAAGCAGGAGAATGGCAATTAGTAGGTAAGTACGGTGCATGAAAGCGTAGTTAATTTGGAATAATGCGGAGAAATTGGCGTCCCGTTCTCCCATCATACACTGAATTATCACTGCAACTAAGTCCAACGAAAATGAAATGAACGATGAAGTAATCGCTATACAAAACGGATAGATTGATTCTCTACTTTAAAAAACTAGAATAAGCTACGGAATACTCGGAACGCCTGACAGACTCGCTCTAGCAAACCAGGTATTTTCGGCGTACCACTACTAATTCACGGGACTGTAATAAATAGGAAACACCTTTTCATGCTAAAAACTGCCTCTGCGTACGTGCCGTGTGTCTTGTTACTTTTCCTCAACCATGCAGTAGCGGCACCGACGGAAATTCTCACAATGTCATTTCGTCAACCTGAGCAAATTCAAGTCAACAATCGTTCGATTGAGCTTGGCAGTCACGTAACTACACGATTATTCGATTTGGATAAAGATGGAGTCATGGACTTACTTGTCGCTGACGGCCAGGGAAATCTTCGGGCATACGGAGGAACCAGGTCAAAATCCGGTGTGGTATTTCAAACACCGATCAGCTTACAAGCCGGAGCGAAAACCAAATGGGGGAGTTCTTACACCGGCCTTGCTCTCGCAAACATTGCTGGCAATGAAGCTGAGGATCTCATCGTGGCTCACTCAGGAAACAAGATTTCAATCCACACACGCATTGGGAAAGTTCGATTGCCGGACTTCAGCGAGCAGTCGATCGAATTCCATGTACAGGATAACTGTCAGGGGCGGTTCGATGTTGCAGATTGGAATAGCGATGGCCTACTAGACATCGTTACCGGAAGCTTTGGCGGTTCCGTCATTTGGTATCCCAACACAGGAACGCCTCAAAAGCCTCGCTTTGGAGACGGGAAACCTTTCCATGGTGTGAGTCGCGCTTACAACTCACACCCAAGAATCATTGACTTCAATCAGGACGGCAAGCTTGATTTAGTGCTGGGAGTCAACTGGGGAACCATCGAAGTTTATCTTAATACGGGTACTGTACGTGAACCGAAACTCGCACGACCTACCACCTTACGCTGGGCTGATCAGGGCGGTGCATTGAATCTTCGCCCGCTAAATGGTGACGATACGACACCAGATTTTGCGGATCTCAATGGGGATGGCGTCATTGACCTTATCAGCGGTGGGAAAAATGGCAAAGTCTTTTTTATGGCTGGTGTCGGAATCACGGATCATCTATTGGATCTCACAACTCTTTTAACAACCAATCCGGTGGGACTGGGTGAGAAGATGTCGACAGATGAAGAATTGCGAGGACAGGCTTTTGGCTTGCTGGGAAGCATGCAGGCCGCACTCAACAGCGGTCTGGTGCCGGAAGAATATCGAGCTCAGGTTGTCAAAGAACTTCAGGCTCTCGTTAGTAGGTACCCACTTTATTTTAAGCGTCAAAAATGGGATCTGGATAAAACACCGCACATGCCGGCATTTGCCGCACAGATGTGGATTGTGCTCTTTGAAGCTTATCCTGACTCTATCGATCATCGCAAAGCTTTGGCACGCCTTGCCGGCTTCGAAGGTGGCTATCGCACGTTGCTTGAGGATTTGGGAGTTATCTTCATCGACAACAATACAGCGTCGGCTGAACAGACAGTGAAGATGACAAAACTACTTTCTGAAATGCCTCGAAGCGTTTGGGATGTCGAGACCATTACTGTCAGAGGATGGCTTGGAGAAGGGTTTAAGCAACAGGGTATTAGTTCACGAACGGGTGTCAACATTTTCTCTCTGGCTTTGGGACGTCCTGAAAACAGTTTCCCCAATGATGCACCCCGTCGAGGTGTGACCGACGTTTATATGATTTGTCTGGCTCATGAAATTGCCCATAACATGCTCGATACCATTGGCCGTCAATTACGTCCTGAACTCTTCGAATTGAAGTATGAGCAACTGGAACATGCTGCTGGGGAATTAGTGAAATTCCATCCTCAGAAATCACGGGGCGTCAATTGGGAACTCACAAAAATGAATCTGCGCCGTGAAGGAATCTGGGATGGGCAGGATTCATCCTGGCAACAAACGTGGAAGGACTATCTTGAAAGCGAGCCTTTCCAACGCTCCCATGTCAGGGGCAGTGTGCACTTTTTCATTCACTCACCCCAGGAAGCATTTGCAACACTCGCCAATCAGTATTTCACAGATAGTCAGTTGATGCTTGAACTGGGTATTACTCGCTGGCAGGACGGGCATAAGTCAAGCATCAATCAATTCCTGCTGATTGCTGATTACCTAAGCGAAAAAACGAATTCGGTAAAGTTCTATCAAATGGGAGTCGGAGGCGACGTTCATGTTGAGGCCGTTTCTCTCGGACGCAATGACAAAGGACAGATTGAGTGGATAGAATCTGATGGCAGTCGAATCGAATTCGAATATGACGGTCGTCTGGTGCAGACATTACGAGTTGTTAGATAGGCCTGTCGCTTATCATCATTACCCCAGTGTCACCTAGGCGAGGATAGAATCCATCCTTTCACTGGGCTTGCCAAATCCAATTCATCCTGATGACTAGTTTTCGAAACACCAACCGGATAGACAGCCTGCCTGTTATAATCTGACTGTTAAATAACGAAGCAAATAAGAGCTCATCGCTGACCCTAATCTATGTTTGATACCACTCGTTCCATGACACGTCTACTGTTTTTAGCGTTTGCTCTAATCGCGAGTCCGATTCTGGCTTTGGACGATCCGCCAGTGGAGTCATTTCAAAAGCAAGTCTCGCCACTCATAAGCAAGTACTGTGTTCGCTGCCACAATGTGGACAAGATGACTTCGGGGGTGCGTGTCGACAACTTTACCGGTGAATTTCCTGATGCCTCTCTTTTTCACTGGCGCGATGTGGCCAAGCAACTTTCGCTGGAATCCATGCCACCTGAAAACGAAGCACAGCCTACCGAACAGGAACGAGAGTTTCTTGTCAGGTGGATCGAGGAAGAAATTGCTGCTGCAAGAGCACGAAATTCTGAGAAAAACGGATCCATCCGCCGTCTGACTGTCGCACAGTATCGAAATACACTACAGGATCTTCTTGGCATACAGGATGAATTGACCGATATCCTGCCGGCAGACGGAGTCTCCGAAGATGGATTCCTCAATAACCAGGAAACTCTGCTGCTATCACCGTTATTACTGGAGTCTTACTTTGAAATTGCAGCCAAAGGACTCGACCGGGCGATTTTTGACACCACTGAAAAGCCAGTCATTCAAACCTTTCGAATGGATCTCGGGCAGAACATCAACGGCAATCCGGAAAAGGACAATCTGATTCTGGGAGCAAACAGTATGCTGCTTCGAAATCAGGACTTTGAAGTCGTCGAGTTAGCACCGGAAAAACCGTTTGAATATGAACAGTTTCTGATGCAGAAAAAATTCCGTTTTGTGGAGGGATATCAAGGGAATGCCACCGTTCGAGGTTGGCGGGATTACGACAGCATCTACCACGCAGTTTTTGCCTGTGTCCGCGGCACGCCCGGATATCCAAAAGGAAATCCGTATGATGCTCTTCCTCAGGGACTTGCCTTACGCCCGGCCATTCCCAGTCGTGAAATCTTTGGGCAAGCCAGTACATACGGCCCGAAGTCCAACTTTAAAATCTCTCTTCGTGAACTCCCTGATACGGGCCGATTCCGTATTACAGTGCAAGCTGCTAAATTCGACGATGCCCTATTGCTGGATAATTCTCATCCATCTGCCAACACCAAGAATCTTGACACGATAGTCATTGGAAATGACAAGACGGGGCAGACTGTCGAAATACCGGAAACAGGTATCTACCAAATCGACGCCTATAAAATATCTGCAGCCTTAAATGGTATTGCCGCCGACGCCAGCAGACTAAACGAAGGACTCATTGGCCACTGGACGTTCAATGACACGCTCACGACCCTCCCCGAAAATGACAAACTGACTGGTGCGTTACAGGACAATGCTCAACTGGTCAATTCACCATTCCAAAAAGCTTTAGCGGTTGATGGCATGAATGATGCCTTCGTTGTTCCACGGCATGAGGGAATGAATGTTAGTGATCAACCCTTTACTGTATCCGCCTGGATTCGACCGACCGAGTTACGGGAGGGTGGAATCGTTTGTCTGGGCCGTTATAGCTGGACGCACGGGTGGTATTTGGACATGCCTAACAATCAGGGAATTATTAGGATTGAAACGGCGCATAATCAAAATCAATCTAATGGTACTGTTCAGTCTGCTCCCGGAATCATTCGTGCGAATCAATGGCAACACGTAACCGCCGTTGTACGTCCCGGCACAAATGACACCAAAATCTATGTCAATGGTTTTCAGGTTGCTCAGGGGGTTATCAACAAAAACAATCTCGATAACCCTAACGTCCAGTTAAACATTGGTCGCATTGAAGCGTCCAAGCAATTCAAGGGCGAAATCGATGAAGTCAGGATCTACCGTAGGGCACTGGAAGAAACTGAGATCAAAGCGTTGATGCTTGGTGGGGAACAATTTATCAAGGCGCCACCGGTAAAGCCGGCAAACTTAACAGTTCATGTTGATCACCGACAATTTACAGGAACGTTGCGACGCCCTGCATTTGCAGTCTTACGACTAAAAAAGGGGGAACACATCATTCGAAGTGAACCTCAGGGCGAGTTGCCCGTCCAACTCTATCTTTCACGATTAGATAATGACCATGAAACAGCTAAAGAGTTCATTGCCTTCTCAAAACGTGCACCTCGTATTGGTGTCCACGTCGGTCTTCGGCGAGACTGCGGTTCAACACTGGATCGAGTCGGAAAGCCTGTCGCCGTAGGAGAGACGGATTTTCAGGATTTCATCTTCGAAGGAGCGATGGCAAATTATCCAAATCCTAATCGCGATCCTCTCAATCCCAATTACCTCGCTGGCATGCGTGAAATCGGAGTGATCAGTGAATACACGGACGGGCGTGATATGCCTCGCCTTTTGGTACGTTCGATTGAATTCGAAGGCCCTTACTATGAAACCTGGCCACCCAAAACACATCGGAACATTTTTGTTCCGTCCGACAATCAAGACAAGCCGAAAATCTATGCCCGGGAGATTCTCGATCACTTTGGAGCCCGAGCCTTTCGTCGTCCGCTCACTCAGGCAGAATCAGATTCATTACACACTGTCTGGGCTGATTCCTTTTCCGAAAACCGTAACTTCGTCGAGAGCATTAAAGATGCGTTGCTGGTTGCACTCACGTCTCCTCAGTTTTTATTCCTCATCGAATCCAGCGAAAGTCCCGAAGGGGAACTCGTTGATGCCTATGAGCTTGCTTCGAAGTTGTCTTATTTTCTATGGAATTCAGCACCAGATGACGAACTACTAAAACTTGCCGGCAGTGATGAACTTCACAAGCAATTGCCGCAGCAGGTAACGCGCCTTGTGGCGGACTCCCGGTTCCGGCGGTCCATGCAGGAATTCACAAGCCAGTGGTTACAACTGGATAAATTCGACGTCGTTGAGATTGATGCCGGAATGTATCCCAAATTGACACGTGACTTTCGTCTTGAATTACGAAAGGAACCGGTTCGGTATCTGGAATATCTCATCAAGAACAATCTGCCGTTGGAAAATCTCATCCATTCAGACTTCATTCTCGCCAATGAACAAACAGCCAATTACTACGGGTTGCCAGATCAGGTTGAATCCGGATTTGAATTCCAACCTGTCAAAGTTGAACAACCTCAACTTGGGGGGGTACTCTCAACTGCCAGCGTCCTTTCAGGGTTGTCTAATGGTCGTGAATCTAATCCCGTGAAACGAGGAGCGTGGCTCGCTCGAAAAATCATTGCGGAACCTCCAGCAGACCCTCCGCCAAATGTTCCTGCACTCGATGAAGCACTGGAAGGACTTACCCTAGCTGAAAAGTTGCTATTACACCGTGACCAACAGGGATGTCGCAAATGCCATGAAGGAATCGACCCGTGGGGATTACCGTTTGAGCAATTCGACGCTGGCGGCATTTGGAAACAGAATGCTTCTGAAATCCGAGCAAAATCCACATTACCGGATGAGACTGAAGTCGATGGATTCGTTGCTTTACGCGAGTATTTAGCTAAAGATCGTATTGATCAGGTTGCTTTTAGCTTCTTAAAGCACCTGACAACCTACGCGATTGGACGTAGCCTTAGTTACAATGAGATTGAAACGCTTAAAGAGAAGCAAGTAGAATTAAAAGCAGACGGTTACCGGATGCAGGATATTGTTCAATTTGTCGTTACCAGCCAGGCGTTTCTGGAAAAGTAAAGCCGGCCCCGGGACGATAATAGAACTGAAACCTCGACACAAACAATCTTCCACCTCAGGTGTAAATAATCATGGCAAGTTCAAGCAAAATCAAACGACGTACCGTCCTTAAAGGGATTGCCGGAGCGACGCTGCCGCTGCCATTGCTGGAAGCAATGGGCAAGGAAGTCGTGGAAGATACTCCTCGAAGGTTTTGCGCTTTGTACACGGCCAATGGTATGTCATTACCGAAAAATCAACATGGAATCAACGACTGGAGTTGGTTCCCGACGATCGACGGTAAAGATTTTGAGTTTGGTGAATCGACCAAACCGTTAGAAGCCTTCCGTAAACAGCTCAGCTTTATGGGCGGACTCTATCATTCAGCCGGCCCCAAAGCTGATCCACACACATGTTCCGATATGTGGCTAACCGGAGCCCAGCTTCATGATCCCGAACCAGGCACGTACAACAGCGTCGCACTCGACCAGGTCGTCGCCCAACATACGAAACAATACTGTCGTCAGCCTTCGCTGGTCCTGTCGGTCGACGCTGGCGTGGGCTTCCTCTCGCGAACAGGGACGATTTCTTACAACGCTCAAGGAAAACCAATCCCGGCCGCTAATAACCCTCGTCTAATCTTCGATCGCCTGTTCCGAGGAGATCAACAGTCGATGGAAGCCGAACGCGAACATTTGAAGAAAAGAATCAAGCTGGTCGATGCTGTCCTTGAAAACGCTCGTGCCCTTAACAGAAAACTTGGTAAGTCTGATCGCCAAAAAATGGAGCAATACCTCACTTCACTTGATGAAGTTGAGTCACGGTTAATCGCGTCTGAGCGATGGATCGATATTCCATTAAAAGAGCAGGACTACACACACCTTAATCTCTCTGCATCTAATGATGGGGAACCTGCTGAGTATTACCGAAACATGTTTGATTTGATCGCCTTAGCGTTCGACGCAGATATCACTCGCAGTGTTGCCTTTATGCTCAATCGTGAAGATGGAATGGGAATTAGCGATACCTTTCCGCTTAAATTAGGTTTGACTCGCACTCACCATAGTCTTTCACATGCAGGCGACAAGGACGGACAACTACAGTTTGCCAAGTATGACAGATTCCTCAGCGAACAACTCGCATACTTCTTCGACAGGTTGAACGAGTTTAAGGATCACAATGGCTCAGTACTGGATAACAGCATTGTCCTCTACGGCTCCGGCTGTAGTACCACCCATTACCCAAAGAATCTTCCAACCATGGTTGTTGGCGGTGGCAATATGGGGCTGAAGCATGGCGTTCACTGGCGCGATGGAGACACCTTGATGTGTAATATGTACCTCAGCATCCTACACAGCCTTGGTATACCAGCCGAACGATTTGGTGACAGCACAGGCACTCTCGACAACTCGATTTTCTCTGTTTAGCCACAGCATTTTTTCCATTGTGGAAACTATCGAGATCGACCGGATTCAATAACTTCTGCCAGTTGCTTTTTCATTCGTTCCGCAACTTCCGGATATTCCGCAATGACATTGTTTGATTCTGTCGGATCCTCCGCCAAATTAAACAGCATATACGGCGGGACTTTCACATTGGCTAATTGCTTTTCGACAACAACATTGCGAGCGGTCTTTTTGTCATAGCGATGTAGCTTCCAGTCTCCATTACGTAAAGCGTATGTCCCATTATTGCCATTGTTTTGCTGAACTAAATGATCGCGGCCTTTTGCTCCATTTTCCCCCAATAACGCCGGTAGGACATTAAAGCTGTCTACACAAGCATTTTGCGGCAATGACTGACGCGTCAACGCTGCCAGACTACCTGCGAGATCAATCGTACAGACGATCTCATCGCTCACGGCAGGTCGTATTTGACCTTTCCAGTACGTAATAAATGGTGTGCGAGTACCACCTTCATAAACACTGTATTTGCCACCCGTATAGGGTCCGGCAGCACGATGGTCACCAAGTTTCTCCAACGCAAAATCTTTGTAACCGTCATCCATCACTGGTCCATTGTCTGAACAGACGATGATTAAGGTGTTATCCAGTTTTCTTGATTTCTTCAATGCATTGACCAAGGCTCCAACACACCAATCAAATTGAATAATCGAATCTGCTCGAAACCCTAATTTCGTTGCCCCCTGAAACCGTTCATGAGGAATACGTGGGACATGGATGTCATGTGAAGAAAAGAATAGGAAGAACGGATCTTCCGAGTCCTCCTCAATAATTTCAATCGATTTCTCAACCCACTTGTCTGCAAGATCTTCATCTCGAAAACGAGCGGCATGCCCGCCAGTATAGAAGCCAATACGACTGATGCCGTTGTGAATCGTTGAGTTATGACCATGAGACCAATCCATTTTTAAGGTGTGCCGGTGTGTGATTCCGGTGGGATGATCTTCACTGGGCTTCATACGTCCCACCCATAACGGATCGTTGGGATCAAGGTTGAGCACACGATGGTTCTCTACGTAAACCTGGGGTACCCGGTCATTAGTGGTGGGCAGCAAAAAACAGCTGTCGAAACCAAGTTCAAGTGGCCCCGGTTTCAACTCACCATTCCAATCAGGTCCTTCCTCTCCTCCTAGCCCCAGGTGCCATTTCCCGACAATCGCGGTCCGATAGCCGGCACGTTTCATAACGTCAGGCAGAGTAAATGTACTCGGATCGATGACCGCAGGCGAGTTAGGAGGGGCAATGCCAGTACCCGGCTTACGAAAGGCATAGCTTCCAGTGAGTAAAGAATAGCGCGTCGGCGTACAAGTGGATGCCGAACAGTAACCATTGGTAAATCGCACTCCACCAGCAGCTAATTTATCGATATTAGGAGTCTTAAAAGAATCCGCTCCGTAACACGACAAATCACCATACCCCAGATCATCTGCCATGATCACAATCACGTTAGGGCGATTATCTTCCTCTTGTCTTTGAGGAGCAGCCAACAGGGGCAATTGGAGAAAAACAACAGTGAGAGTAACGATAAATTTAAACATGTGTTTCAATTCGCTCATAGAAAAGTAGTGTTCAGAGACACTAAGATACCACAATTAAATAATAAGTCAGCAGCTTTAACCAATCGTGCTAATTGGATAATGCAGGATCTGAGTTTGGAGAATAGTTGGGGTTTACCAATGGTAATTGGGCGTCGATTTCCTCTAGATACTGTCTTAACTTGCCATACAACTGTCGGGTGATTTCCGGATATTCGCCAGACAAATCTCTTTTCTCAGCTAGATCACGACTAAGGTCAAACAATTGCATTTCCTTCGATTCCCAGAAGTAATGCAACTTATAGTTCCCTGCAATCACCGTCGAATCGGGCTTACTCTTCTTCTCGTGTTGATAGTGTGGCCAATGAAAAAAGAGTTCTTTTCGTTGTCGCTGTACTGTCGCGTTTCGCTCGCTTAAGAGTACTGGTAATAGACTTCCACCTTCGACTCGCTCATCCAATTCCTCAATTCCCATGATCTCACAAATCGTCGGTAGGATATCCCAACCGATTGCAGGGACTCTGGAAACAGAACCCGGTTGAATTCCGGGGCCTGACATCATCATAGGAACCCGAACCCCTGCTTCCCACAATGTCGCCTTGCTGCCTCGCAACGGCCCATTAATATTGCCGGGATCCTCTGTCGGATAGGTACCGTTATCCGCGGTGAATATAATGTACGTATTATCAGTGATCTCAAGTCGTTTCACGGCGTCTAACAGATAGCCGATCGAACGATCAAGGTCTTCAATCATCGATCCGTATTGAACGCTTGTGTGACGCTCGCCCGGTTTTCGGCTCTTCACACCTTCTAACGTATCAGGAGTTGCCTGATAGCCCAGGTGAGTCGCGTAATGAGAAACCTGCAAATAAAACGGATTACCTTTTTCTACCTCTCGCTCCATAAAACGAATCGAAGACCTAGTCATACTAAATGCGCGTTTTGGATCATCGGGCAGATTCGATGGTACAGTCCCCTCTCGATTTCCTGTCGGACCATCACTTACATCAAACCCATGAGCCTCCGGGCCACCGCCATTTAGATGCCACTTACCAAAGTGTGCAGCACGATAAATTGGATTGCGTTGTTTCAGCATTTCCGGAATCGTCAAAAGATCAGCATCTAAGTCATCAACGTGTTTCGGTGGAATCAACCTGTTCCCTATATAGAGACGCCCTCCGTGACGATCCACAATATCACTCATATGCATCGCCGCAGGGCTAACACCCGTCAGCAAGGCTGCTCTGGAAGGCGAACAGTTCGGGTGTGCTGAATAGGCCTGAGTGAATCGCATGCCGGCATTGGCAATACGTTCCATATTCGGGGTCTGAAAAAAGTCACTGGCAGACTGTTTGACTTTCGGGTCGTACTGAATCGAAGTTGTTCCCCACCCCTGATCATCGGTAAGAATCACTATAAAGTTGGGTGCCTCCTCTTCCTTGGATATCTCTTCCTGCTCACGGGAAGTTGGTTTATTTTTTAGTCCCTGTACCTTTACGCCGGTCACTTCGCCTGCGTACTTAAAGCTGTCGTTATAAGCGCCCACATTACTTTGCGAATCGTCTTTTATACTCAATCCATCCTGTGGCTGCGTCGGGATTAAGCTGCCACAGTTACCCATAGCAAGTATTCTTCCATTGACCGACAAACTAAGATCGCCGCCATCAGCAAGCAATGCTTCGACTACATAAGGTCCTTTACCTTTCAATGGGGGTGTGGTTATTTCTGTGAGTTTGGCATTAATACGTACATTGAAGGTTAGCTTGCTATCACGCAAATGAAGACTTACCCCCTGCTGACTCCCTCCCTGAGCAACTAACACACCACTATATTCAAGTGAGGAAAAGGTGCAGTTCATTTTGACAGGCTGTCTTGCAATTTGGGCTTCACGTTTCCTATCAGCTCCGGATTCGGTGGAATTGGGCATTTGTGCAAGCCAATCCTCCCAGCGGTATTTCAAGTCCTCGAATCTTTGTGGCTCTTGCTCAATCAGATTGGTGGTTTCTGCCGGATCTTTGCTCAGGTTGTAGAGTTCCCAGGGCTGACCTGCAAGAGCCGATATTTTCCACTGTCGGTGCCGGGCTGCTCTACCGCCGTTGTGTTCAAAGAATAATAATCGATCGTTGTTAAGCGACTCGCCAGCCAATGCTTGGACCAAGCTCTCACCGTCCATTGTGAAATCAGCGTCCGCTTGAGCTCCGGCAAGTTCCAGACAAGTTGGAGCGATATCCATCACATGTCCCAAATCTTTCACTATACTGCCTGCCCGAGCGGTAATTCCAGCTGGCCAATGTACGATAAACGGAGTGCGACAGCCGCCCTCATAACTTTCTTTTTTCCAGTATTTTAGAGGACTGTTTGCTGCATTTGCCCAAGCCGGACCAAGTCCTGTATAGCTTTCATCCGAGCCAAGTTTATGACGGTTCTCTGGTAGCTTTAGTTCTTTTTCACGATGAGCAATACGACCATCACGGGTTTCGCCATTTCGATCGTAGCCGGCGTAACCTGGGATTTCCGGCGAAGCTCCGTTATCAGAAAGAAAGAAGATAACGGTGTTCTCATATTCTCCGGTCTCTTTCAGAGCACTCAGGATCCGGCCAATACCTTGATCAACACTATCCACCATCGCCGCATGTACTTCAAACTTATCGGCTTGATACTGGCGTTCGGAATCGGAAAGAGACTTCCAGCTGGTACCCCGATCCTGAACCGGATCGACTGGAATATGTCCCGGGAAGAGTTTGAGTTTTCGCTGTCGTTCAAAACGGTCTTTCTTCAGCTGATCCCAACCGGCATCATACTTCCCGTCATACTTTTCGATGACGTCAGGTTTTGCGTGCAACGGCCAGTGAGGGGCAGTATACGCAACATATAAGAAGAAAGGCTTACGATCTGACTTTTCAAAATCCTGAATGTATTGGACTGAATAGTCGGTAATGGCATCGGTCAAATAGTAATCATCGGGTACCGCATCAACTGGCTTGTCGTTAAGCACCAATGAAAACGGATCGAAAAAGTCTACGACACCCCAGATCACTCCGTAGTACTGATCGAATCCACGCTTAAGCGGATAGGAATTTGGATCGGCAAACGGGATACCCAAATCAACCTGATGATTCATCCAACCGATTCTGTCCTGGTCGGCCGAAGTTAATGCCAACTCAGACAGATGCCATTTCCCGGTCATCGCGGTTTGATAGCCGGTCTTTTTTAATAGTCCGGCAATGGTTGGAGCAGACAAATCCATCGTTCGTCCATTGCGCCCCAGTCCAACTCGATGTGGATAACTGCCTGTTAGAAGACTGGCCCGAGTTGGGCAACAGCGGGCACAATTGTAAAACTGATTGAAGCGGATACCGTTATTCGAAAGATGATTGAGGTTCGGGGTCTCAATTTCTCCACCAAAACATTGAGGATCGGAGTACCCCATATCGTCAACAAGGATGACGAGAAAATTGGGACGGTCTGCGGCCGCTGCATCGTTTGCCATGGTGTAGTTTCCACCACCAAGGAAAGATGAATATCCCAAAAGACTCAGAGTGTAAATAACTTGATAGAATTTCATGAACTTAAATATAGCCTTCGCCTCAACGAGTCCCAATCGTGAAGTTCGGTTCCAGATCACCGAAACTGTTTTCGAATCAGGAGGTTACCACTTGAATCGTATGCTTCAATATGTTGGATGGAGGAATCCCCTTTGGGCAATACGATCCGAAGGTGTACAACGCGAGTTGACGTTGCAACCTGCAATTTGACTTCCTGGAATTTGTTGGTCTTCGGCACATTAGTTGTCACAATACTGGCATTATCAAAGTCACGCTCTCCATCGCGACGCCAGGCAACTTTTGCCTGCCCTCCGTTTTGGTTCTTCAGCATCATTCGTACTTCAAACGTTGAAGGTAATTTCAAACCGTTGAGCACAAGAAATGGTACTTTATTCTTGTCCTGCGGAGTGACACTCAACACTGGGCGATTGTGTTTTAGTGATGCGCTTCTTGCGATGATACCTTGAATCGGCGCGGTGGAAGGAGCTGTAAACTCTGGTAATTTAGGAGCGGGTTTACCTTCTAAATAAAAATCATAAAAGTCAGCCACCGCTTTTCCGGCATCCTCTTTCTTCAAGCCTGCCGGAGAGAGTTCTGTCGCCCATGCCTCCAGCTCAGACGACAACCTGGTCGAAACTTGAGGGTGTTCGTTTATCAGGTTATTTTTCTCACCTGGGTCCTGCTCCAAATTAAAGAGATATTCACGCGGCCCCGACCGCAAATACTTCCATCCATCCGATTGTACAGCAGCCTGTGACATCCATCGCCAGTAAAGCGTATTATGCGGAACTCCGGCTCTCTGTCCGGATAGATAAGGAATCAGGTTTACTCCATCAAAGGAATCATCAAGTTCGATACCAGCCAGACTGGCAGCTGTTGCTGCAACGTCCAATGAACTTACCGGAGCGCGATACTCAGAGTCGTCAATTGAACCTTCATGCCCCAGCATTCCTTTCCAATAAACTACAAATGGAACCCGAATTCCCCCTTCCGTTAGCATTCCCTTCTCACCATTGAATGGATCGTTCAACGAACCGTCCCATCCCGGGCCGCCTCCCGGAGCATCAAGTTTGTGAATTTTAAGCGGAGCACCATTATCCCCAATAAAGAAGATCAGCGTGTTTTCTTCGATGCCGTGTTGTTCTAGTGCTTGGCGAATAGCTCCGACTCCATCATCAATGCACGAAAGCATCGCCAGGGCGAGACGCCGACGTTTAGGCATCTTTTCTGTGAATCGATCCAGATATTTTTTGGGGGCCGACAAAGGAACATGGGGAGCTCGATGCGCTAAGTACAGAAAAAACGGCTCGTCATGGTGGCGTTGGATAAATGCCAAAGCTGCTTCATTGTTTTGTTCCAGATGATATCGCCCGGGAAAGGTTGTTCCTGCCTTCACATCATTTCCATCCGTGTCGAAATTCGACCAGCGACCGTCCGTATAGAAGACATCGTCAAATCCGTGAGTGACGATGTCACCCGGCGCGCCCAAATGCCATTTCCCAACCATGCCAGTGGCATAGCCTCTTTGCTTCAGTCGTTCGGCAATGGTGAGTTGTTCGTTGAAGCCGGTCAGATCTTCCCCGTTGCTTTCAACTCCAAATCTGTTTTGCGACCGGCCGGTAAGCAGGCCGGCTCGGGATGGCACACACTGGGGAGCCGTAACATAGCCGGCACTGCAACGTCGACCATGGTTGGCAAGAAAATCGATGTTCGGTGTTTTTACATCATCGAACACGCCCTGAACAGAAAGATCTGCGTAACCATGATCGTCACTGAAAATAACAATGATATTAGGCTTTTCCACAGCACGGATATTGTTTGGCAGCATCAAAAATACGATGCAATAAATCAGACAGCTAATAAAGCGCTTCATTCTTACCTACATTCTGAAAAAACAGATAATCCCCGATTGCAGGGGATGAAAACTTAAAATAAACTACACACTTCTGAAAGAGAAATTTGTCTCTCTTCGGTATTATATTCCCCTGTAGCTCAGTTGGTAGAGCAGGCGGCTGTTA
>PBCP01000083.1 GCA_002717145.1 Planctomycetaceae bacterium
AAACTTACCTCGCGGGTGTGGCGGAACTGGCAGACGCGCATGGTTGAGGGCCATGTGGGAGATAATCCCGTGGAAGTTCGAATCTTCTCACCCGCACTTAAAAACCCTGACTTCGGTTAGGGTTTTTTAATGCGCAACTCCATGCCTTTTGTGGTTCGTTCAATTTAGCTTGTTTTAATAGTGAGCTTGGATTGCCTTAGCGTAGCGTATGCGCACAAAAAAACTCCAGCCTGTGCAAGACGGGAGTTTCTTGTGTTTGAATCGCTATCTGCTTTGAGATTAACGTTTCGAGAACTGAGGTCCTCGACGAGCACCATGCAAACCAGGTTTTTTACGTTCGCTCATACGTGAGTCACGTGTGAGGAATCCACCGTCTCGCATTGCCTGGAAGTGTTCTTCATTGTGGCTAATAATGGCACGAGCCAACCCCATTCGAACTGCGCCCGACTGACCGGTAGTTCCACCACCATTACAGGTGCAAATCACGTCTACGTTTTCAGCTTCCCCGGCTGTTTCAAGAACTTCTTGAATGGCCCGACGGTCTTTTTCAAATTTGAAGTATTCTTCAAGTGGCTTCTTGTTGACTGTAATAGCACCTGATCCCGGGCGAACACGTACTCGTGCTACAGACGATTTACGTCGACCGGTACCCAGTGAATCACCGTTAAACTTGCATTTCTTAACTACTGCTGGCATTGGTTTGTTTTATCGTTGAATCGAAAAATGGTTTTATAAATTGGCAATTCGAAACCGGCTAAGGAGCCTTTGAATTCTTAGCCAAGTTCTCTTGGAGTAGGGTTCTGTGCCTGATGATTGTGTTCACCGCCGGTGAATACCTTCAGTTTACTGAGCATGACTCGGCCTAATTTGTTCTTAGGCAACATTCGTCGTACCGCTTCCTGAAGAATCAGCTCCGGAGCCTTTTCCATACGTTTTTCTGCCGTGATCGACTTTTGACCAGTATAACCGGTGTACCAGGTATAGGTCTTTTGCTCCCACTTCTTACCACTAAAGGTAACTTTTTCAGCGTTAATCACGACGACAAAGTCACCAGTATCAACGTGAGGAGTGTAAGACGGCTTGTCTTTACCCATCAAAATCACAGCAATTTCGCTAGCCAGTCGGCCAACGCTTTTTTCGGATGCATCTACGAGCCACCAGTTTTGGGTGACTTCGCCAGTTTTAGCCATATAGGTCTTTTGAGCGACCAACGTTCTTACCTCGTATATATAGTAAGTACATAAATATGTGGGGAAACAAGCGATTCTAACCCTGCTATTTCTACCTAACAAGGCCTAAAAACACTCTCTAACAGGCTTTTTATCGGATTCTCCGATGCACCACGGAGACGAATTCTGTAACCGACCGGTTATTAGGGAAAAAGCAATCATTCCGTGCCGTATCCCACTCGCCTGGAGCGTAACCGGCGTAGTCTGACGAGTTTTCAGCAGTCATTAAATCTGCTTTAGAACAAGCGTTCTCGTACAGCACAATACCTGCTCGGCTTTGAGACAGCAAAGTAAGCAACAGGAATATCCTAAATAGCCTGCCTATAAGGTAATTTGGGATAGCTATAAGACGTGCCAAAATGTTCTATTATTAGTGCAGGGGTGTCTTCGTAGTTCAATCATGATTGAATCGAGTCATCCTGTGTTTGTCTTATCCTAGGTTTTTCTCATTGGTCGACAGGTTCCATCCAGGAAGTGACTTGTTAAATCCAACGGTGAAATAAAAGAAATAGCCATTATGAAAAAAGTTGCAGTTGTTCGAGAGCGGTTCCCGGGTGAGCGTCGTGTGGCCTTGCTTCCGGAAAATGTGGAAAAACTAAATGCCGCCGGCTATGAGGTGTTGGTTGAACATGGAGCTGGAGACTTAGCTGGTATTTCAGACGAATTGTATGAAGACGCTGGTGCTACGTTAACCGATCGAAGTGGATTGGCAGGTGCTGATGTACTGGTTCAAGTTCGAAGTTTGGGGGCCAATTCCGTCAACGGTCATGAAGATCTCGAATTGCTTGACGCTGGACAACTGGTGATCGGAATGTGCGATCCCCTGGGGAATGCTCAGGCAATTGAGCGATTGTCTAATTGCGGCGTGAGTCAAATCGCTTTGGAAATGGTGCCTCGAATTACAAAAGCACAAAGCATGGATGTTTTATCGTCTATGGCGACGATTGCGGGTTATCGAGCTGTTCTACATGCAGCCTATCAATTACCTCGAATGTTCCCTCTTAATATGACCGCTGCCGGAACCTTAGCTGCAGCTAAGGTATTCATTATCGGAGCAGGTGTAGCAGGATTACAGGCTGCCGCAACAGCAAAACGTCTTGGGGCCATCGTTAGCGCATTTGATGTTCGACCGGACTGTCGTGAACAAGTTGAAAGTGTGGGCGCGCGATTTGTAGAGTTTGAACTGGAATCCGACGATGCTGAAGATGCCGGAGGGTATGCTCGGGAGCAAACCGAAGAGTATCTAACCAAACAGCGCGAGTTCATGGCTCAGATTGCCGCGGAACATGACATCGTGATCACAACCGCTGCCATACCGGGACGTCAGTCTCCTTTACTTTTAACCAGTGAAGCTGTTGAAGGAATGGCGAATGGTTCGGTGATTGTTGATTTGGCAGCTGAACGAGGAGGAAACTGCTCAGAAACCCAGGCTGACGAAACCATCGTGGTAGACGGAGTAACGATTCTAGGACCTACCAATCTCCCCGCCGAAATTCCATACCATGCTAGCCAAATGTTTGGTAACAACGTGACGACAATACTGATGTATTTGATTAATGAAGAAGGTGAGATTGAGCTGGATTTAGATGATGATATTCTTTCGGGCTGTTTGGTTACTAAAGATGGTGAGATTGTTAACCAGCGAATAGGAGGACTGCTAGGTATTACCGTGGAATCGCCAGCAGTAGAAGCCGCTGCCAAGCAGCAGGCGGAAGGCTCTGACCAGGTCGAAGAAGAGGCTCAGGACCCATTGGTACAGCAGGATGATCAAGAGAGTGCTTTGACACCCACTGATGATGAGTTAGGCGAACAAGAGGATAATGTAAGCGAAGAGCTGGGCGACACGGTGGAGAAGCCCAAGGATGAAATGGAGTCTGTAGAATTAGCGGAAGAACAGTCGTACGGCGTTGCCGCAGATCCAGAAGGGGATTCTGACACAGAAGACGATGCCGAAACCGGATACCCTGCTGATGAAGATGAATACCAAGAGGCTGATGAAGAAGTCGAAGAAGATGAGTATGAAGTCGAAGAAGATGAAGTAGAAGAATACGAAGAAGAGAGCGAAGAAGATAGTGAAGAGCACGACGGTGATTATGAAGAACTAGAAGAAACGGAAGAGATAGGCGAGGCTGATGAAGAAGAGGAAGAAGAGGAAGAAGAGGAGTATGAAGTCGAAGAAGATGAAGTAGAAGAATACGAAGAAGATAGTGAAGAAGATAGTGAAGAGCACGACGGTGATTATGAAGAATTAGATGAAACGGAAGAGATAGGCGCGGCTGAGGAAGAAGAGGAGTATGAAGTCGAAGAAGATGAAGTAGAAGAATACGAAGAAGAGAGCGAAGAAGAGAGCGAAGAACACGATGGTGATTATGAAGAACTAGAAGAAACGGAAGAGATAGGCGAAGCTGAAGAAGAGGAAGACGCTGAGGAAGAAGACACTGACGAAGAAGACGAAGATTCGGAATATGAATTAGAAGATTATGATGCTGAAGCGGATTACACTGATGACGACGATGAGCCAGATTACGATTTCAGTGATTACGAAGAACAATAAATCAAATGGTGACCAAGGATAGAGCGTGTTACGGTCCTGTTTATTCAATCAAAGTGAACAATAGACTTATGAGAAAAAATACCAATACCAAAGTATCGGGGTGGATCAAATGGGGGGGGCTGTGTGTCATGCTGATAGCAGGCATTCTTGTCGCTCAGGAAAACTCAGGCCAGTCGGCCAATTCGGTAGACAGTCAAGAACCTGCAGTCGAGCAACCTGCTGATGGTGCGAATGAATCGGAAAACCTTACTGAGGTGCCCGCCAAGCAATCATCATCGGAAACTCAGGTTTTCACCATGGATCGATATGAGGCACTAATGGCTGGTATTGCAGTCTTTGTTGTTTCGGTCTTCGTTGGTTTCGAAGTGATTACCAAAGTTCCACAAACACTCCATACCCCATTAATGTCCGGCTCGAATGCGATCAGCGGTATAACAATCGTTGGAGCAATTTTGGTGGTTGCAAATTGTGTTGCGACACATGATAAGTTTGCTCTGTTTCTGGCGGGACTGGCAATTGCATTGGCGATGGTTAATGTTGTCGGTGGGTTTGGTGTCACACACCGAATGTTGAGTATGTTCTCATCGAAAAAGAAGAAGAATAAATCAGCTTAGTCGCACTTCACTGGTATTGAAAAGTTCATTCAACCGTTCATCGGGATACATTAATAGGATTACCCATCGTGGTGGAATTAAACACAGTAATCTTTGACTTGCTTTACTTATTGGCAGCCATCCTCTTCATTATGGGGATAAAGAAAATGAGTCACCCCCGGTCGGCTGTTTTTGGTAACTTGCTGGGCGTGGTAGGAATGTTGATTGCGGCCGGAGTTTCGTTTGCGATCATTTTAGAAAACGAGTCGGTTCAAACCAACACGACTCTGCCGTTGGGTACGATTGTCGGCGCCATCTTCATCGGAACGTTTTTTGGAACGATGCTGGCCACTCGAGTTCAAATGACTGAAATGCCTCAGTTAGTAGCGATCTTTAACGGAGTTGGCGGCTTGGCATCTGTTTTGGTTGCCGCCGCAAGTTTATTGGCGGCCAAGGAAGATGCAATGCATGTGGAAGTGCTTATTGCCGGAGGGATATCTGGGCTGATCGGAGCAATAACTTTCGTTGGAAGTGGTATTGCGGCTGGCAAACTTCAGGAATTGGCATTCTTCAAGAAGTCCATTCCTTTGCCGGATGTTATTCGACATTTCTTGAACCTTCTGATGTTGGCCGGATGTATCTGGTGCATTTATGCCATGGCTGTGAACGGTGACGTCGCGATTAATTTCATTGGAATCTGTATTCTGGGTTGTGCTTTGGGTTACACTCTGACCACTCCGATTGGTGGGGCTGATATGCCTGTAGTCATCGCTTTATTGAATTCCTATTCAGGTTTGGCTGCCGCGGCAACAGGCTTTGTGGTAGATCAGCCTGTTTTAATTATCTCGGGCTCGCTGGTGGGAGCATCAGGGATTATCTTAACCAGCCTGATGTGTAAAGCGATGAACCGCTCCTTACTGAATGTTCTGTTCGGTGGTGGAGCAGCTTCCACGTATGAGGAAGATGGTGAAGTTTATGCAACAGTTATTCGTACATCGCCTGAAGATGTCGCCATTATGATTGATGTCGCCGACCGTGTTGTTTTTGTGCCGGGCTACGGTATGGCAGTCGCTCAGGCTCAAAATGCGGTGAGTGACCTGGCTCAACAAATTGAAGAGCGAGGAGGTACGGTTGAGTATGCGATTCACCCGGTTGCGGGCCGAATGCCTGGACATATGAATGTATTACTTGCGGAAGCCGACGTGGATTACAGCCAACTGAAGACGCTGGAAGAGATTAATCCTGACTTCGATGAAGTTGATGTTGCGATTGTGATCGGAGCCAATGACGTAGTGAATCCGGAAGCACGTAAAGAAGGCACGCCTATTTCCGGGATGCCGATTCTTAATGTGGATGACGCCAGACAGGTAGTGGTTATTAAACGAAGTTTGAGTCCGGGATATGCCGGTATCGCGAATCCGTTGTTTGCTGCAGACAATGCAACGATGTTGTTTGGGGACGGAAAAGCGATGATACAGGATATTTCAACAGCGCTAAAAGATTTGGATTAGTCCAACCGGATTCGGTCGAATCATTACAATTTGCGTGAGTGCAGATACTCAATCGCTCGTTGAAGATGAAGATCTAGGAATACAGTTTCGTCATCTTCAAATTCGATGGACGTCACCTCTGAATTCCCATCGGTATTTGGCTTAATCGCTGGGGGTTTGATGATAAATCGTTTCCGTTTATCTTCTAAATAAGCGAGCCGTTGCTGATCGTCAAAAGTGAGAGTGTATCCATCATTGGGTTGGACGCCCCAATCTTCATCGGGCAACATTTGTTCGACGGGCTTAGTACGGTGGATATTGCGACCACTCGGTCTTACATAGTGCGCCACTGTATATTTGATGGCGTGGTTATCTCCTGACGCATCCAGCACGACAACATCCTGGACGGAGCCTTTTCCGTAGCTGCGTTCACCGATGATGACAGCACGTTCGTGGTCTTGCAAGCAGGCAGCAGTGATTTCACTGGCACTTGCTGAATCACGGTCAATCAGTATGACCATCGGTTTGGTAGCATCCAGAGTGGTAGCGGCATCACTGGAATACGTGACATTCCGCGATTCGTCGCGGTACTGAACTTCCACGACTTTTGCTTGGTCGATGAATAAATCACAAATAGAAACAGCCGACAACAGCAATCCACCGCCGTTTCCACGGAGGTCTAGAATGATTCCGTCATAACCAGTTGCTTCTTCGGCCGCTTCGATTACCTGACGGACTTCCTGGGTTGTACGTTGGCCAAAATCGGTAACATTTAAATAAAGGTAGTCGCCATGCGGGGCGGGAAGGCGGTAGTTCCATTGCCCATCGTTTTGGCGTTGGAATCCTCGCAATGTGCTGGTGCGGATGATTTCACGAGTGATTTCAAAATCCAATAGCTCGGATTCATTCATACGGCGGATGGACAGTTGAACGGACGTGCCTTCAGCTCCTCGTAATAGGTTGAGTGATTCGTCTTCAGGTAGATTCTTTGTAAATTGTTCCCCGATTTTTACAATGATATCCCCGGATTGAAGACCGGCTTCCAATGCCGGGCTACCCAGAACAGGCGTGATGATTCTCAACTCCGTCGATTCTTCCACTCGCTCGATTTGAATCCCCAGTCCTCCAAATTCCTGATTGAGGATCGCGTCGAGGCCTTCAAACTGCCGTGGTGGAAGATAAGTGGAATGTTCGTCCAAAGTGGCCATCATCCCGGTCATGGCGCCTTGAAACAACTTCTTCTGATCTACCTCATGTACATAACGTTCCCCTAATTCTTTCGTGGCTCGCTCATAAAAACGGGCGTATTGATTTTGAGGAACTTTGGAATAACAGACGATCGAAAGTAGCATGGCAGCGGTGATGATCATCACATTGCGAGTTGGCATAAGTATCTTCCGCGAACGGGTTGTACGAAGCTATCTAACCGGAGTCGTTATTGTACACGACTACCTTCTGATGGATTTAAGGTATTCCCATGATTTCTAAACCGCTTGGGATAACTTAGGATTGTAGATGTATCAAATCCCGGCCAAAAAGGTATTACCAAATGAAGAAAATCAATATATGGATTTTGGGGATTGTCTTTTCAATCAGCGCTTTCACAGCCAGTCCAGGTTATACACAGGTTCCAAGTTCTGAACCTGTTGTCGGGCTTCGGGACAATACTCCGACGACTACGGTTTTACAGGGAGGGACGATTGTTGTCGGTCCCGGTCATATCATAGAAAACGGCGACATTGTGATTCAGGATAATGTTATTCGCAAAGTCGGCGTAAACCAACGTGTTCCCGCAGGAGCAAAACTCATTAAGCTCAACGGACACTTTGTCTATGCCGGGTTTATTGATGCCTATAGTCCTACGGATGTTGATCGTACCCCAGCAACCAACGGAGCCCCTTATTGGAATGATACAGTGACCCCACAGCTATCAGTGGCGGCCGTGTATGACTCGGATGAGAGTGTCAACAGTCAGTTTCGTAATCAAGGATTTACGGCTCGGGTCGTTGCGCCGGGAATGGGAATCATCCGGGGAGCTAGTGCTCTGGTTTTGACAGGTACAAGTGAGAATAACTCGGCAATCCTCAAATCCAATCTTTTTCAACATATACGCCTAACAGTTCCACAGGGTCGAGGTCGCGATCAATATCCAAATTCACCAATGGGAGCAGTGGCACTCGCGCGTCAAGCGATGATGGATGGAGCCTGGTACCAAAAAGCCTGGGAAGCGCATCAGTCTAACCCGAGTAATCAGCGACCGGAGCGAAACGATGCACTGGCCGCGCTGGCGCCCGTATTGGATGCATCCCAAAGTGTGGTTTTTGTAACGAGTGATGAACAGTATTTTCTTCGCGCAGATCGGTTCGCCAAACAATTTGGGTTGCAGGCAATCATGATCGGTTCCGGTTACGAATACCAACGATTGTCTAATGTCGTTGCCACCAAACGAACGGTCATTTTACCCATCAATTTTCCAAAGGCACCGAACGTTGGAAGTATTGAATCGGCCCGGGCCGCGTCACTGGAAAGTATGATGCATTGGGACTTAGCACCCGAGAATCCGGGCCGGCTGGTAGCAGCAGGCGTCAATGTTGCTTTAACCACACAAGGACTAAACAATCGTAAAGACTTTTTGAAAAATGTTCGCAGAGCGGTCGAGCGAGGGCTCAGTCAGGAAGACGCTCTTGCCTCTATTACCACCATCCCGGCGGAATTGACTGGAATGGGTTCTCTTTTGGGGAAGGTCGAGAAAAACTATCTCGCTAATCTTGTTATCACTTCAGAGAACGTATTTGAAGATGGCTCTAAGATCGAAGAAGTGTGGGTTGCCGGTGAACGGTTTGAGTTTTCCGCACCACCTCTGCTGGCTCTCGACGGAAGATGGAAGCTTACAGGTGATTTGGAAGGGTCGGAACTTATATTGACTTTGAGCGGCAAAGGTCCGGCGTTGGAGGGTTCCGTGAGCATTCAAAATAGTGCGGCGGAAGAAACCACAGTTAAACTTTCCAAAGCATCAATTCGAGATACTCGGGTTAGTGCTGTTCTGCCGGCTGACCAGTTCGAGAAAGAAGGGCTCATTCGCTTTACTTTGACATTTGTTGATGCCGAGGCAAAGCAGGGAATCGGCCAATGGATAGCCACTGACGGTTCATCGGGCAAATTTACAGCAGAGTTACTTGATGCTGCGGAGTCACCGCAAGAGAAAACGGAGCCGGACGCTGATGATGACGCATTTGAATCGCTTGCAGCCTCTTTTGATGTGAATTTTCCGCTAGGTGCCTATGGCCGCAGCTCCAAACCGACGCAGTCAAAACTGTTGTTGCTGACTAATGCAACAATCTGGACATCAGGACCGGCAGGCACTTTGGAAAATGCAAGTATGTTGGTTGATCAGGGGAGAATTGTAGCCGTTGGCGTTGACTTGAAACCTCCGCGTGGGGCAACCATTGTCGATTTGAAAGGGCAGCATCTAACTGCCGGGATTATTGATGCTCATAGTCATATGGCGACTGATGGGGGAGTCAATGAAAGTGCACAGGCGATTACGGCCGAAGTTCGCATCGGTGATTTTATTGATGCGCACGATCCTACGATTTACCGTCAACTCGCCGGAGGCGTTACAACCTCTAATATTCTGCATGGCTCCGCAAATCCAATTGGTGGTCAGAATCAGGTTATCAAGTTGCGTTGGGGTGCGACAGGCGAGGAAATGAAGTTCGCTGGGGCGCCATTGGGTATCAAATTCGCTTTAGGGGAAAATGTAAAGCAGAGTAATTGGGGTGACGAATACACGACCCGATATCCCCAAACTCGAATGGGCGTTGAGCAAATAATTCGTGACGCGTTTGAACGAGGACGCCAGTATAAAAAAGACTGGACACAGTGGAACGCCACAAAGAAAGGAGTGCCCCCTCGCTATGATTACGAACTGGAAGCGATTGTCGAAATCTTAGAGCATAAACGCTGGATTCATTGTCATAGTTATCGTCAGGATGAGATTCTGGCTCTGCTAAGAACACTTGAAGAATTTAATATCCAAATTGGAACGCTCCAACATATTCTGGAAGGGTACAAAGTTGCAGAAGAAATGGCAGCCCATGGTGCTATGGGGTCTACGTTTGCTGACTGGTGGGCTTATAAGTATGAAGTAATCGACGCGATTCCGTATAACGGCAAATTGATGCATAAGGCTGGTGTTGTTGTTTCGTTTAACTCAGATGATGACGAATTGGGAAGGCACTTAAACCACGAGGCAGCTAAAGCTGTGCGGTATGGTGGGGTAGAGCCGGCAGAAGCTCTTAAGTTTGTAACTTTGAATCCCGCCAGGCAGTTGCGGATAGATCAGTTTGTTGGATCACTTGAACCAGGCAAACATGCAGATTTTGTTGTTTGGAGTGGAGATCCACTTTCGGTTTTCAGTCGCTGTGAACAGACCTGGATTGATGGGCGGAAATATTTCGATCGACAGGAAGATATTGCTTCCCGGATGACTCTACATAAAAAGCGCGCGACGCTGATCCAGAAGATTCTGATGTCTGGCGAAGGAATGGTCGGCGCTTCGGCAGGTCCTGTGAAAGAAGCAGAGTTGTGGCCTCGTGAAGACCTCTATTGCCATACGCACCGACATACGAATCAGTGCCTGCATGCTGGCCTGCAAAAAGGACGACTACAACAACTGATGGAAATTATTAATCAGGAACAAATGCAACAGCAGCAAGGGGAGAAATAGAAAGATGGCTTTAACTTTTTCTCTACCGATGAACTGCCAAACAATTCAAAACGGATCCCTTTCAATGTTAAGAAATACACTACGAGCTAAACGATTGATTGCCTTCACAATCGCCTGCTTTCTGTTCACAATGCCAGCAGTAGCCGCCGTGCCTGAAGTACCTGGGCCCAAGCAGGATCACCCTATAGCACTTGTGGGAGGTACCATTCATACGGTGAGTGGTAAGTCGATTACAGGTGGCACATTACTGTTTATTGATGGCAAGATTGCTGCCATCGGACAGGAGCTCAATTTGCCTTCAAATGTTGAAGTGATTGACGTTACGGGGAAGCATATATTCCCTGGCCTCATTGATGCGAATAGCAATATGGGCCTCGTCGAAATCAATGCAGTGAGGGCGACAAGAGATGAACGCGAAGTAGGCAGTTTTAACCCCAATGTCAAAGCCCATGTGGCTATCAACCCTGATAGTGAAATTATTCCAACAACTCGTAGCAATGGTGTCCTATTGTGTTTAACTGCTCCCAGCGGTGGAGTAATTTCAGGACAGAGTGCGGTGATTCAGTTGGATGGATGGACTTATGAAGATCTTACCATTCGTCCCGGAGCGGGCCTTCATGTGACTTGGCCTTTGATGGCTCCTGTCAGTGACTGGCAATTGACTGGTAACGCCAAAGACTCGGCGAATGCTCGCGACAAGAATATGAAGAATCTTGAAGAGTTTTTTAATACCGCGAGACGATATGACGAAGCACGACGTAATGATCCGTCAGCCCGCATAGATCTTAAGTTGGAATCAATGCGAGACGTACTGTCAAGAAAGATCCCGGTTATTGCCAACGCTGAGAACGCGAATCAGATTCAGGCAGCGGTAGCATTTTCCGTACGTCAGAAGGTGAGGCTGATTATTAATGGTGGATATGACGCGATTTACTGCACAGATTTGTTGAAGCAGCATAATGTTCCGGTCATTCTGGGAGGTGTTTATCGTACGCCTCGCCGGGCAGATGATTTTTATGACTTGCCATATGAAATTCCAGCGATTTTGGAAAAAGCTGGTGTTCAATTTTGCATTGCTTCAGATGGTCGATTCGGAGCCTCGATGGTACGTAATCTTCCATTCCACGCGGGAACCGCACACGCCTATGGGTTGTCGATCGACGGCGCATTACGTGCAGTGACACTTAGTACGGCAGAGATTCTGGGCGTAGAGAATCAGGTTGGTAGTTTGGAGCAGGGCAAAGATGCAACATTGGTGATTGCCGATGGAAACATTCTCGACATTCGTACGAATGTGGAAGCAGCATTTATTCAGGGGCGGCGGGTCGATTTGTCAGATCGCCATAAAAAGTTGTATTACAAGTATGATCAACGAATTAATCGTCAGGCAGCCGAGCAGGCTGAAAAGTAGGCGCTGTGGGCTCATGGGCGCTAGAAGTGTGAATAAGCGAGTCTAAGTCCGACACGTTTTGTTTTTTTGTTTGCCCTAGTTTGACTTCACGCCTTCCTCGCCCCCGGATTTGCCAGGCGTTTCAGTTACTTCGCCCATCTCTAAGCCAAGTTCCTGAAGATCACTTGTCGTCCACGTAGCACCATTGACTAAAATCGTTTTCCCGCGTTCCATTTCGAATCGTCCTGTATTTGGAAAGAATGGAGGACGCATCAACGCATAGGTGTACTTTCCCGGTGCAAGAGGAAGTCTAACAGGGTTCGAGCCTTCATGACCATCCGCGTCACGTTCGGTTAAGAGGAATACGTTTCGGTTATTCTTGTCTTTTATTTCAAGAGCCCATCTACCTTCACGATATTTAAGGGGGAAATCAACTTCTACATATCCCGGACGATTGACATACCAATAACCACCGGCGGCACCTCCCAAAATAATTGAGGTTAATATTAAGAGAAGATAATTGCCCTTACCGATCTTTCGTTTGCCCTGTAGTTGTTCCAACACTGTTCCTGAAGCAATGCTAGGGACTGCCTTAACCTTGGCAGGAAGAGAAGGAGCTGTCGCGTCGATCGATCCTAAGTCTTCACGGGCAACTTCAACAGTGGATGCGTCACCGGCGCCAAATTCTAACGAGAATTCTTCAATCGTCGTAACCGAGGATTCGCCAGTTTTAATGACTGGAATTGTTGTAACACTAGCCAGCCGGCAGGTTTCAAACGCTTCTATCACTTCATCCATGGTTTGGTAGCGATCGTTTGGGTGTTTGGCCACCATCCGCTGAAAGACTCGTTGCAGTAATTCAGTGATGTCGTCACGGTGATCATGGAGAGAGGGTATTGGATTGTCCCGATGAGCCAGCAATCTCTCAATCGTTGATTTACCCGGATAAGGTACCTTTCCGGTTAGTAATTTGAACATAGTGCACCCCAGGCTGTAGATATCTGTCCGTGCATCGACATTGTGTACGTCTTTGGCCTGTTCGGGGGACATATAGTCAACCGTTCCAATAATTTGATTCTGACCGGTTAGACTGTCTTCCAGCGAGTCGTCCGAGTGTTGCAGTGAGACCAGTCCAAGGTCGAGAATTTTGATCGTTCCGTCAGACGAAAGCAGGAGATTATGAGGTTTGATGTCACGATGTACGATTCCCTCATCGTGAGCATATTTTAGCCCGACCGCCGTCTGGGAAATGTAGCTGATTACTTCGTCGACGGGCAGTTCGCCCTCACATTTCGCAATCTTTCCAAGATCATCGCCCTGAACTAATTCCATCACAAGAAAGAAGTTATTGTTATCTTCACCGGCGTCCAGAGCGGATACGATGTTGTGGTGAGACAGCTTACCAGCAGCTTGTACTTCACGCTGAAATCGTTTAAAGCGATTATCCGTTTCGTCATGTTTCTTTTGCGAGATAACTTTGATAGCCACATCATGCTTCATCATCAGGTGGCTTGCTTTATAGACCGTACCCATACCACCCTGCCCTAGAATATCTTGGATCTGGTAATTTCCAAAACGTAAGTTCCTTGGCCGTTCCCTATTTAGTTGTTCAGCTTGATAGGAAGTCAGGACTCCGTTGGCGATCAGAATCTCAGCCAGAGTTTCTCCATCAATCGGCTGTTGCTCGATTGGCAGTTCTGATAATCGCTGGATAACTTCAGCTTCGGATAGGATTCCGGCACTTTCCAGATTTTCGATAAACTGTCGTTTGGAAGCAGGCATTTCATTTCGTTCAAGTAGGCGAGTAAGATGTTTACGATAGTATTCTAGCACTCTATGTCAGATATTCGAACGGCAAGACGGGCCAGTTCGAATGTTGGAGTAATTGAAGAGCTTCAGCTTGAGTTTTTGTGAAGAATGCAAGTTCCTGATCGGAAAAGGATTGGAGGTTTAAATCTCCAAGAACTCGATATTCTTTTTCAACTTGCCAGTCTACATTACAGTCGATTGCCTGAAAGAATGGCCTCTCCTTGCCGGACAATGAATTCCATAGCGATTCATCCCCATAACGAACCGGCCTTGCCCGTATGCGTTGTACTGCTGCGGGGCTAAAAACCAAACCATAGGGACAAAAATCCCAGCGTCTCAGGTGAGGGCGATAGACGTTGAGCCTGTTCCATTGACTTAGTGGGACCGAAGTCAGGCATACAACCTGATGACTATCCCGAATTGTATGGCTGGAACTGAGGATACACTGTTTCGAGATGATGTTCATAAGAGTTGCTAACTCGGAATGGTTTGCCTGTGAATGCCCATCAATCAGTTGATTATGCCAACTGTCTTCCGATTGCTGTGGCCAGGGGCCGTCGGCAGCTCGAGTCCAGTGTGCCAGAGATCCTTTGCTTCCAATCCAATTGGGAACGGGAGGTAAATTTACCTGCGGAATCGGTTTAGCCTGCTGCCCACTATGTGGTGAAAGGTTAAGCCTATTAGAATTGTTGATTCCACAATGGGAAACTGGACGCTGTCGCCAATTGAGAAGTGCTTGAGTTTTGCTGTTACTTCGACAATTGATAACCTGTATCTGATGTGCTCCACCAATCAGGACGCGGTCACGAATTGGTAGTCGTAAGATGGATGCGGGAGTCGCCCGTTGAATGTTGGTTTGAGGGCTGATTAGACATTCAAGGGGTTGTATAGCTGAGCCGTCACGAATCATTCGTTTCCACTGGCGGATATTCTGACAAATGCTGACCGAAGCGAGTCTTACTGAATGTTTGCGAGCATAGGACTGGAGAAATCGATAGGTGGTCGTTTTAGGACAAGTGAGTATAACCCTGTTCATTCTGATGCAGGTTATGAGGCACGATTTGAAATAGGCAAACCACTCAGGCTGGTGGTAAAGCGGGCGTGTAAGTTGTGATGATACCAATGCGACCGATTTCGCAGGTGGATGGCAGAACGGTTGATAAAAGTATTGTCGCTCTCCAATCCATTTTGTAATGGCAGGGTCGATCCACACCGGAGGTGTGGCTGAAATAATTGGCGTCATAACTGGCCTTTACTCTCAATTGGCTGAATACTTTTTTGACCAAGCAGAGCAATATGTTTGGAACATTGTAGCTGCAATCCAGGTCACCTGGGAACAGCAGGGCTGTCATCTGAGTGACAGTCGAGTGGGGACTCTTGGAGTGGAATTAGATTTGGTATGCTGAGGGAGAATTGATTCAAAAAATAAAATGGGACTATGTCATGAAATCTAAAATAATGGCTCTCATTCTGGCGGCTACAGTAGCGTCTGACGTAACAGGTCAGACGGCGGCGAGTCGACAGTCACAGACGACCACAACGGCAGTGTCCAAGTTTGAGCCGAATTCGAATTATCGAGACATCAAGTTGCGAGGTTTCCGTATTCGAGTAAATAAACTGTTAATGCGTGGAAATACTGAATTGTATAAGCGTGTAATGGAGGTCATGGATCATCAGTTATTTAAGATGGAACGGGTCTTACCAGCAAAAGCTATGGAAAAGCTTCGGAAAGTCGTGATTTGGTTGGAATATGAAGAGCCGCATCACCCTTGCGCAGCCTATCATCCTGGGCGTCAATGGTTGGTTGACAACGATATGAATCCTGACAAGGTTAAGTGTGTTGAGATTTCTAACGCAAGAAATTTCGTGGACTGGACGATTTCTCAGCCCTACATGGTGTTACACGAAATGGCACATGCTTATCACGATCAATTCCTTGACGAAGGATTTGAAAACCCGGACGTCTTAGACGCATTTCAGGCAGCGATGAGATCGGGACAGTATCAGCAAGTCATGCGATGGAATGGTCGCCAAGTCAAGCACTACAGTACAACGAATCAAATGGAGTATTTTGCCGAGGCAACCGAGGCGTACTTTGGCACAAATGACTATTATCCATTTATCCGGCCTGAGCTCGAATTGTTTGATACCGGTGGGGCCAGAGCAGTTGAATCAGCCTGGGGATTAACGAAAGAGAAAAAATGACGATAACGATTACAGATATTGAAGTACGGGATATTAGATTTCCAACATCAGATCACCTCGACGGATCTGATGCCATGAACCCTGATCCGGATTACTCCTGCGGTTATATCACATTGTTTACTGACAGTGAGTTGGTCGGGCACGGTTTGTCATTTACTTTAGGTCGGGGAACCGAATTGATCTCAGGTGCCGTAGATGCCATGAAACGACTAGTCGTTGGCCATACCCTTGATGAAATTACGGCCGATATGGGGAAATACTGGCGGCATCTGACCGGTGACAGCCAATTACGATGGATGGGGCCTGACAAAGGAGTGATGCACTTTGCAGTGGGAGCCGTTACGAATGCTCTTTGGGACTTGTGGGCCAAAGCAGAAGGTAAACCCGTTTGGCGGCTTTTGGCTGACATGACACCTGAAGAAATCGTACGTTGTATCGACTTTCGCTATATCGATGATGCTCTGTCACCAGAAGAGGCATTACAGATTTTGGAAGAGAAGAAGGATTCTAGACAGGATCGAATTGACGATCTGTTGGCTAATGGATTTCCTTCGTACACAACTTCAGCAGGATGGCTAGGATACAGCGAGGAAAAGCTTCGTCGTTTATGTCAGGAAGGTGTAGAAGCAGGCTGGTCTCATTACAAAATCAAAGTTGGTCGCGATATCAATGATGATATCCGACGCGCCAAGATTATTCGTGAAGAGATTGGATACGATCGCCGTATGATGATGGACGCAAATCAGGTTTGGGGCGTCGGTGAAGCGATCGATAATATGACCCAACTGGCGGAATTCAAACCCTGGTTTATTGAAGAGCCAACAAGTCCTGATGATGTATTGGGTCATGCAGCGATCGCGGAAGCATTACGTCCGTTAGGTGTCGGTGTTGCGACAGGTGAGATGTGCCAGAATCGCATAATCTTCAAACAGTTCTTACAAGCGAATGCGATCGACGTGTGTCAGATCGACAGTACACGGGTTGGCGGTGTCAACGAAATCCTTTCAATTATTCTTATGGCGAAAAAATTTGATGTGCCGGTCTGCCCACACGCTGGTGGTGTTGGCTTATGCGAATATGTACAACATCTAGCGATGTTTGATTACATTTGCGTAAGTGGTACCACCGAAAATCGTTTGATCGAATACGTAGATCATCTACACGAACATTTTCAGAACCCGGTCGTTATGCAGAATGGTGCATACATGCCTCCGTCGGCGCCGGGGTACAGTATTACGATGAAACCGACTTCACTGGACGAGTTTGAATTTCCTAACGGTCCGGTATGGGCCGTCCGGCAAGGTAATGATTAGCACCAGTGTTGTAGCCAGTTTTCAAGCATCAAAAGAGACCATAGTCGCCCACTGTGGTCTCTTTTTTTCGTACAGTGCTGGTCGAACAATTGTTGAATTCCACTAGGTTTGACCCATTGATGACATTTGGCATTACTAGATAATAAGCTATCACCGGTTTGTTCGTGTAGCTCCTGACGGAACCAGGTGTCGAGGGGCACGCCAAAGCCCATTTTGGGCCGGTTCCAGATAGATTCCGGAAGTAAGTCATGAAACGTCGTCTTGAGAATCTGTTTACCCACGCCCCGATTGAATTTTAGAGTCGCTGGTATTTGGGCAGCAAATTCGACTAATCGGTGATCTAAAAAGGGCTGACGACATTCCAAACTATGAGCCATACTTGCCAAATCGACTTTGGTATTTAAGTCACAGGGCAAATAGGTGACGAGGTCTCCCAGAGATGCTTTGGAAATTGGAGATCGTTGTGCAGAGAGTTGCCAGGCCTGAGTTAAAAAGTCAGCCGGATCGTGGTCTTCAAGATCAGATTGGAACTGTTCTGTATAGTATTCCAGTCGATTTCGATAAGGGAAGATATTAATCCAGTCGAGATAGCGATGGATCGGTGAATAGGCAATAGGCGTAAGGAATCGTTTTAGTCGTCTGAAAAAACCTTTGTATCTGGTCCCGTAGGGTAATAACCGAGCAATTGGGGATCCAAGGAAATACTTTAGTGGCGGAATACGGTCAATTGTTTCCGCCAGTTTGATCGCCTTATATCGAGGATAGCCGGCAAACAACTCATCGCCACCGTCGCCGGAGATTGCCACGGTGACATGTTGTCTCGTAAATTGAGACACATACCACGTTGGAATGGCACTGCTATCGGAGAATGGTTCGTCGTAATGCCGGACCAGAGAGGGGAGGATCTCCACGGCACTGGGTTCGACCATAAACTCGTGATGATCGGTTCCAAGATGGTTCGCAACCTGCCTTGCATAGGTAGATTCGTCATATGCCTTGATAGGAAACCCAATCGAAAATGTTTGGACCTGTTGATTGGCGTGTCGTTGCATTAACGCAACCATAATCGAGGAATCGACTCCACCGGACAAAAAGGCTCCAACTGGAACATCACTTTGGAGACGGAGTTTGACGCTGTCGGTTAACAGGTTAGCAATTTTATCTGGGATTTCAGAAGCCGTTAGTGACGTTCGTTGGTTGAAGTCGGGATGCCAATATTTGGTCACCTTAAGCTGCCCCTGTTTGAAAACGGCAAAATGACCGGGTGACAGTTTACAGACATCCTCATAGATACATAACGGATGTGGTATGTATTGATAAATGAAGTAGTGGTCGAGCGCGCGGGGATCAATTTCCTGATCTACGACACCGCTGGCTATCAGGCTTTTTAATTCGCTGGCAAATAGTAAGCGATCTCTTTGCTGACTGTAATAAAGTGGCTTTTGTCCTAAACGATCTCGCCCTAGTACTAGTTCTTTTTGTCGATCATCCCAAATAGCTAACCCGAACATCCCATTAAGGTACTGGAACATATCGGTCCCGTATTTTTCGTAGAGATGTACGACAACTTCCGAATCACTACGGGTGCTAAATTGGTGACCATCCTTCAGCAGCTCGTTGCGTAGCTCAAGATAGTTATAGATTTCACCATTAAAAACCAGCCAGACGGATTCATCTTCGTTGGTTATTGGTTGGTGGCCTGTCTGAAGATCGATAATCGAGAGTCGCCGAAATCCCAAGGCTACGGACGGCGAATCGCTGCTTGAGTCACCTTCAAGATAGAAACTACCAACGTCATCCGGCCCGCGATGCGTTAAAGTATTGGTCATGCACTCGAGTTGTTCTCGAGAGATTCGGCGTGAATTGTCTGTCCAAACAGAGCCGGTAATGCCACACATGATTCTTTAATGTTGTAGTAATAGATCGTTTCTTTTATCTATATCGCCGCTACATACCTGTTGGTTCACGGTAACATGAGATTTTATTGGCCGAGTAGCTTGCTCCAGTTGTCCCACATGGCCTCGGATAAGATATTAGAATCTGTCTGACGGTGCCCGGAAAATAGAGTGGGATCAATAATCTGCTGATGTATCAACCTTGCGAGGCCGCCAGCAGAAGGCCCCCCAATAAGTCCATTTTCCTGATGAACAATACTTTCCTGATTGCCATCACTTCGACTGGCTACCACAGGCAGGTTCAATTGAATTGCCTGTTGAACTGCCCAGTCTTTTCCGGAATGATCTGCAGGAACGAGTAGGCAGTCGGATTGTTGTAGTACAGCAGTAAGCTCATTCCAGGGATCAAGAAAATGTACACGAGGCCTTAATACCATCTGATCACGATAGTTTTCCAAAATCGTTCTTTGGGGTCCAGTTCCGCATAGGATGAGATGGATATTCGGATGTAGATGTTCAAGAATTCCCATAATCCAAATAGACTCTTTCAACCGGGAATAAGACTCAAACCGTCCCAAACTGAGAATCACTTGTGCATCCTCTGGAAGATTCAATTGGCTTTTTAGATTCAGGGAACAAGACTCAGATAAATTTGTTTCGACGAGGGGGCTCAAAACGATGCTATCACGAAAGTGTTGGTTTTGGAGATGTTCAGACGAGACATAGATTTGATCACTACCTTTAAGTACCTTTTGGCCGACAAATCCCGGAAAGGCCAACTCTCGTTTGGACGGTGTAGTGATGATGGAGTTCCAGCCTTTGAGTTGGCTGAGCAGAGCGAGGCCAGCCAACGAGAATTTTGCAGGATCCCAGCACATTCCAAATTCGCTCGAATGGTAACTCGTTCGGCCAAGGCGGTATAGTTGGAAAGCTTGTATCCAGGAGGATGGGGAGGTCGGGGCATAGAGAGTGACATTTTCCCCCATCCAGTTTCTCAGCGACTGTAAGTTGGACTGGGCGTCCTCTAGACAGATACAAACATGTTTAGATTGTGAGCGATGTGCGAATGTTCGGATTTGAATTAATGCATCCAATTCACTGGTGGATGCCAGAATGTGTAATACTTCAGACATCAGGCACCATTACGTAACGTATCTTCAAAGACTTGTAGGTGTCGTCTTGCCATCGATTCAAGTGAAAACTCCTGTTGCACTCGCTGGTAGGCAGCTGCAATCATACCCGAATTATCTGAAGTTTGAGCACTAAGGATTGCTGTGGCCAGCGGATCCACTTCTTTGACAGGAACTAATCGTCCGTGCACATTGTTGTTGATCAGTTGTCGATTACCTGCAATATCGCTAGCAATCACGTGTACATGATTTGCCATCGCTTCCAATAAGGAAAGAGAAAGACCCTCCACATAGGATGGCAGAATAAAAGTATTTGCAGCCATTAAAATGTCGCTGACATCGTCGAATGCTCCAGGCATTAAAACGTGCCCAATGAGCTCCAATTCCCGAATGCGATCGTATAATGCTTCACGATCCGGGCCTTCCCCAATAAGCCAGAGTTGACAATAAGGGTTTTTATTGACAACAATTCGCCAGGCATCGAGCAATTCAAAGAGCCCTTTGTTTCGAGTTAGCCGTCCGGTATAGACACTAATCTGATGATCTGCATGTGAAGTAAAATCGCGGTTATTTTGGGACAGCGTTTTTCTTGCCAAAAGGGTTGCATCCGACGGCCGTTCTTTAGGAGCCAGCGAGACACCATTTGGGATATGATGGATTCGGTGAAGTGGAAATTGAGCATCAACCAATTCATCGTGTGTCGCCTCACTGGGAGCGATGATAGCATGAGCCAGTTTACATCGGCGGCGAATCCTGTTCCCAAAGCGGGCGATGTTGTGCCAATGGCAGTCTCCGGTATCTCCTCCACCCTCCACTCTTAAGACAACACGATGGTGTTGTTTTCGGCAGGCTGTAATCGCAGCGTAGGCCGAGTGTTTTAGCATGGATACAAAAGCAACATCATATGAGTCCCGATTTGTGCGTAGCCACCGGGAGAGTGCGCCCATATAAACAAATGTGCCCCACCTACGTCGCTCAGGATTTGGTAACCGTTGAACCTGTATGTCACGATGCGTAAATTGTTGGGGCCAAGTGGGATCCCACTGGGCTGTAAGAAGTATAGGTTTCGCCCCCTGACGCTGAAATTCGCTTGCAAGATTAGCCATGACCATCTCTGCCCCACCGACCAAAGGCCAAAAGCGTCGCGTGATCATTGCGATTCTCATTTCAGACATGATAATTCCTGCATAGGAGGATATGTTGACTTACTCGTCCGGATCCAAATCATGTGATTCTAGTACACCGACATAGGGCAGGTTACGGTAAATACCCTGGTAATCCAATCCATAGCCAACGACGAATTCATCCGGAATCTCGAAGCCGACGAAATTGACCTTAAAATCCAGTTCCTGGCGTCCATGCTTGTAAAGTAAAACGGCAGTTTCCACACTAGCTGCTTCCAGAGACTCGATATGCTGATGGACCGCATTTAACGTATGTCCGGTATCGAAGATGTCATCCACTATGAGGACGTTGGTTCCCTTGACGTTCGGCAGCATGGAAGCATCGAGCTGGAGATTACTGCGACTGGTTTTACCTTTGTAACTGCTGGCATGAACCGACCCTAGTTTGACAGGCATATCTAACTGGCGAATTAGATCGGCAACGAGAATAAGACTTCCTGTCATTACGCAGATTACAGTTAATGGTTCAGAACCAAAACGCTCATTGATTGCAGCAGCCATTCGTGAAATGCCATGCTGAAGCTGCTCTTCAGAAAAAAGTACTTTCACCATTCATCCTGTCAAATACTGAACCGAAGTCCGTTGGTGCACGAAAGTGTTCAGGCCATTGTACTCATTGTGCCTGATCAATTAAACTTCAGTGTTTCAGCCCAGAGTAAACATACGCCGAAGAGTAACAGTTGATGTGGTCAACGATTGAAGTGGATGGACATCCATGTGAAGTTTATGAACCAGCTCAGCCAAATGAGCATGGATATGTAGTGGTATATCTGCATGGCGTGAGTGGAGAGTGGCTGCATGACAAAAAGGAATTTACAGAACAGTTTGAGCGATACGGGCTGAAAGTCATCGGACCTCGTACCAAACGAAGCTGGTGGTCGGATTGCATCTGTACTGAATTCGATCCTGAGCAGACTGCCGAGGCCTATGTTCGCGAAAACATCCTCAACCATATCCAAAAAGAATGGGGCGTGGCAGCCCCGCGTGTCGCATTATTGGGGACAAGCATGGGAGGTCAGGGCGCTTTACGACTTAGTTATAAGTACCCCGGGATCTTCCCCATTGTGGCAGCGATTTCTCCGGCTATAGATTATCACCTTAGAATGAAACAAGGGATCGATGAAACTTTGCCGTTGATGTACGATGATCCGGAAGTAGCCAGACAGGATTCAGCGTTGCTTCACATCCATCCTTTAAACTGGCCACGTCACCAGTTCTTTTGCTGTGATCCTATCGATGAGGACTGGTTTGAGGGAGTCGATCGCCTTCAGATGAAACTCTACTCGCTGGGAGTGCCGCATGAGTTTGACTTTGAAACAACGGCAGGCGGTCATGGATTTGGATATTACCGAGTTCAGGCTCAACAGGCGATTGAGTTTCTCGTTGAGCGATTAGAGCAGGAACGTCTTCGTCTGCCGCTGGCCTGATTATCGTCCTGAGTCAAGGAAGCTGGGCGAATGCACATCAACTTTTCCGGTTTTGAGATCGTAGATGATTTTCCGGGCAGCGGCATTGGGCGTAGGTGTTTTGTTGGTGTTTAGCCAGAGCTTAGCTTCTCCTCTGCCACCTTCCATCACGACGTTATTTTTAAGTTGAGAGAAAGCGACTCGGTGAGCCAGTGCAGTGTAGTCGGCTTGATAAATGTAGGTATTCCCTGTTGCAGAAAGAATATAGGATGCCTGATCTGTTTGACTTATGTCAGCAATCGAAAGGATGTCACAATTTAATTCAACTCCCTTCGCCTGCCGAACCGATTCAGGGCTAAGCGCGGAGTCCCAACGTGGCACCGAGCTCATGAGTGCCTGAACTTCACCTTTGAAGGTTAGGTTAAGTTTGGATAAATCTCCAGACAGTCCTTCGTTAAATTCAACAGACAGGCTTTGGATATTCTCCGAGGAACCCACGGGAGCATTCAGTACCGGAAGGCTCCCGTCATTCATGGCCGTGTGTCGAATACTACCTTGTCCGTAGGCTGCTATCCGGTTTTCCATCGGATAAAAACTGATATGTTCGACAGAGACATTTTGTAAGTTCTTGTGTTGTTTGTTTTTATCAATTGTTCGTCTGTTGAGTTGAACCCCCTGAACTGCCTTGAACTCGATGATATTTATGGGAGAGTCAAGATTAGGTTGTTGGAAATTGACACGTTGATTTAAGTGTAATTCAAGTGCATTACAGGCCAGGTCGATTTCTTCGATATCGTCGGCTTGAGCCTGTTTCCGGAAACGAGACTGGACGTTGCCAAATAACTGAATTTTGGAGCCAGTGAAGGCCATTTGCTCATCCCAGGTGATGCGTCGAGCATTTTCCGGATTGGGATCATCTGGTGCGAGATGGACGAGTTCACCTTCGCCATGAATCCAAACCAAATTCATCTGCTGATTGAGTTGGATCGTATTACCTGTAAGCTGAAAGCCTTCATAGGAAATCCAAGCTGGTTGCCCTTGTCTTTCTTTGCCATCGATCTTCAGTTCGGCCAATCCGGTTAAGCCCCGGGACAAACGAATGCGTTCTCCGTGAAGTACCAGTGAGGATCTGGATTGTCCTGGTAATGGTTCCTGATGAAATGATAGGTTGCCTTCCATCAGCGCTCCGTTTACCTGAATTCCATCAGCCGTTTGTCTTAAATCCAGCTTCAGTATTTCACCCTGAACGATATATCGTTTCATAAGTGAAGGGTCTTGCAGTTTTTCAGATCGGTCCAGCAAATCGATCGGCTTCGTTAGATTGACGGGATTAGAGTCATGCTGTTCCTGAGAGTCTTCTGTACGTGTAATCCACATATGAGCCTGCTGAGCTTTGGCCTGCAGTTCAGGCAAGTCAATTTCGACATGACCGGTAGCGGCCAGTTTGTAAGGCGAAATTTCATATTCGGAATCCTTTGGATTTCCCTTCCGCGAAGTTTCAATTTCTTCAAGCCAAATATGTAGTCGGTCACTTGCGATAGACTCTGTATCGGAAAGCTGGATTCTCGCACCTTTGTCCAGTTCAAGAACCTTTTCCTGTTTTTCGTTAACAGTCAAAGCACTTTGTGCTTCCCATCGAACAAGGAATTCAGAGTTGGATGGATTATCAGTTTTCGGTTTCATCCGCAGTTCACCGGCGCCTTCAGCCTGATAAGTTCCAAGCTGTGAGGGGTCATCGGCAAACGTATATTGCAGTTTCGGTACTTTAATGTATAAGTCCTTGAACTGGATAATGCTCTCTTTCGAATCCTGGATTGAAAAACTAAGTTTCTCCAGATCGATCGCGACCCCCTGCCCTTTGATTACCAGCTCTTTACTACGCGATTGAATGAAGACGGGATTACCGTCGGCAATAATACTTTGAGGATTAAACTGGTTTGACGTATCGAGTAGCGGGTTTTCCGAATTAGGTTCTGACGAATAGGGTGGTGTAAAGGTGACGTGCAATTTATCACAGGTCATGGTGTCATCAATCTGACCATTCTCACGAAAGGCGACCTGAACATTATCTTCAATCGACATGCGATAATTTGCGATGTCAATTCGGAACGTCCCATCACATTCGATCACCATCTCGGATGATTTGTTGGCAGGCGTTAGCTCGCCCTGATTGGTAGTTACGGCCAACGGTTCAGGAAGCAGCTGCTTTTCCATTTGCAGGACCAATTGGTCTACATGAATGAGCTCAACTGAATCCAATCTGGAAAGCAGATTCGGATTTTCCACTTTAGTTCTGGATTTCTCCTGCTTACCCAAAGTGATAATTAGGTCCCGTCCTTTGCCATGATGGCCGGCATAATCAAATTCCACATCATGGGTGGTCCAGATTCTGTTTTTTTCAAACTGTACATTTCGCGTCACGAATTGGATGGTGTCATTGGCACCGGGAGCCGTTTCAGCGCTGTGAATAACAACATCACCTATGAGTCGACCTGAGAAATCTGCGTCCTGTTTGTTGCCTGAAAGGGCATCCTGTGAAATGACGGCACCTTGCGGAGCATGCATGGTGACTAATCGCTGATCATTTCCACCGGCTTGGAAAATAATACAGGTACAGGGCTTAATAATTAAGTCTTGTTCGGCTTGTTCGTATTCCTGAAACAGCAGAATCCCTTGTGGCCATTCAATGACCTTAGGTGATTCAAGCTGCCAGGAATTTTCCTTAAACAGGCTGATCAGCCGCTGACGATTTTTAGAGGGAGCGGTTTCCCAATAAAACTCTGATTCCTCATCATTTGTGTGAGGATTGACGTACGGAGGTTCAATTCTAGGCGCAGCGGTTAGCGCATAAACCGAATAGGCAATCAGGACGATTACAAAGCAACCGATCGTACCTAGCAGACGCTTGAACATGGCTGAGCTAATTTTCCTTAACCTGAGTAATACTGTTGCACTAAGTCGTCCCATCGTCCGGTCGATCGCAGGATTTGCTCGATCAGTTCTCTCACCGCTCCCTTCCCACCCGCCTTTTGCGTGACCAGATCAGCTGCCGACAGTAATTCGGAGACCGCATCTGCCACAGCGACTCCTAAACCAACCGCCCTGATCACAGGCAAATCTGTCAGGTCATCACCGATGTAACACACTTCTTCGAGAGATAGATTCATACTTTGAGCCAACGTTTCTGCTGTGGGAAGCTTGGACTCAAATCCCTGTCTAACAATATCAATACCTAATTCTGCGCTACGAACCTTTACGATGTGTGAAGTTCTTGCGGTCAATATTCCAAATCGAAATCCTGCCCGTTGCCACATCTTGATTCCGAGCCCATCTTTGATGTGGAATTGCTTGGATTCGACTCCGTTATTGTCAAAAGAAATACCTCCATCTGTCAGCACGCCGTCGACGTCAGAAAGAATGAGTTTAATTTTTTCAAAATCTGTGGTGGTGGACATACTTCGGCTTAGTCTTCGTGCTGCTGAGGGAATGGAATTGTGGATTTTCTGTCGGATTCGTTTGCTGGCAGCAATGCCACAGTATCTGTAATATCAATCATTCCAACCGGTTGATGCTGAGAATTTACGACGGGTAATTCGCTGATTCTACGCTCAGCCAGAATTTCAACAGCCTCGGATAACATCTTTTTGTCCTGAATGCAGATTGGCTGCTCTGTCATGAAATGCGATATCGACGTGTCAAAACATGATTCTTTCTTTTGTTCGAGAAGGCGAGCCAGATCGCTGTCGGTGAACAGTCCGGTGAGACATTGGCTGTCATCAACCAGCATAATCGCCCCGGTACGTCGCCCTGGTAATTGACTTTCAATGAAAACGTCGCGAATCGTGTGGTTTTGGTGAGCAACCCGACATTGATCAAGTGGACGCATACAATCCGAAACTCGGGATAGTTTTTTCCCCAGTGAGCCCGCCGGATGAAAACGAGCAAAATCCATCGACGAAAATGATTTAAGCTTGCTAACGACAAGAGCCAGAGCGTCCCCTAAAGCAAGCATGGCTGTGGTGCTGGTACTTGGTGCCAGTTGAAGCGAACCAGCCTCTGTTAGCTGACCCAGTTCCAGTACGACACTAGAGTGTATTGCCAGAGTACTGGTAGGTCTGGATGTCATGGCGATCGTTACGACATCCAGGTTAGCCAGTGAGGAGAGAAGTCTGATGACTTCCTCTGTTTCTCCACTGTATGACAATAGTAAAACGACATCGTTGGACTGGATTCGCCCTAAATCCCCATGAACGGCTTCGGCCGGATGAAGGAAGTGAGCCGGGGTGCCGGTTGAGGCAAATGTGGCGACGAGTTTTTTGCCAATAAGTCCTGCTTTGCCCATACCGATAATAATCAGATTACCAGTACACAGGTTGATAGCTTCAACGGCCTGGACAAAAGTTGGAGGCAGATTGTTAGCCAGATTTAAAAGCGCATTAGCTTCTGTTAATATGATTTCCTTAGCCAGACGTAGTTGTTCAAACGGTCCGGGAGATTCCGAGCGTTGTCTGGGATTTGTTATTTCTGAACTCACAATCAGTCTTCCATGACTGGTGTTTTGGCGAGTTTAGGTAGGTTGAATAATCCGTTATTCCAGTGCGCAGCACCCTACCCAAGCTGAGTGCAGATTTTAACGCAGTTTAGCTTCTCAGGGCAATTGCGATTCACACTGTATCTTTATGATAGATAAGCTGTTTAGAGCTTATTTCGTAGATCCGCAGCGTTCCCGGCCTGACCAAATGCGACCATGCGGTCAATACACACCTGTTTCATAGCAGCACGAGCTGGTTTGAGGTAGGCACGAGGGTCAAATTCGGCGGGGTTTTCGGTCAAGACCTTACGTATAGCACCCGTGATAGCGAGACGGTTGTCAGTATCGACATTAATCTTACGCACACCGGATCGGATTCCTCGCTGGATTTCTTCAACAGGTACACCATAGGTTTGTTTGATGTTTCCACCAAATTCATTGATGATGTCCTGAAGCTCCTGCGGTACAGACGAGCTACCGTGCATTACCAGGTGGGTATTCGGCAGCTTGGCGTGAATCGCTTCGATCCTATCCATGGCCAGCACATCGCCGGTTGGTGCTTTGGTGAATTTATAGGCACCGTGGCTGGTACCAATGGCAACGGCCAATGCATCCACACCGGTTGCTTCAACGAACTGAGCTGCTTCGTCGGGATCAGTTAACAATTGGTCGTGTGATAAAACTCCTTCGGCTCCGTGGCCGTCTTCAGCTTCACCCATTCCGGTTTCAAGAGATCCAAGGCAACCAAGCTCTCCTTCAACACTGACACCTTTGGCATGAGCAAGTTCGACAACCTGTCGGGTGATATCGACGTTGTAATCATAGCTGGCAGGAGTTTTGCCATCAGCTTCGAGCGAACCGTCCATCATGACAGACGTAAAGCCATTCTCGATGGCACTGGCACAAGTCTCAACACTGTTGCCATGGTCCTGATGCATGACAATAGGAATGTGAGGATAAAGTTCAGCGGCAGCCTGCATTAGATTTCGGAGGTAGGTGTCCTGTGAATAAGCACGAGCACCGCGGGAAGCCTGTACGATTACGGGTGAATCGGTTTCTTCAGCAGCTTCCATAATGGATTGGATCTGTTCCATGTTGTTAACATTAAACGCTGCAACGCCGTAGTCGTTTTCCGCAGCATGATCCAAAACTACACGTAGAGGAACGAGTGCCATTCAATTACTCCTTGAATTATGAGTGCTCGGCAACTTCTGTTTGTTCAGCCTTCTGCCCAAGCCGTTATATATTTAGAACCTTAGATTATTCACCGTAAAAGACTGGTGAGCTTTTATTATTTAGTGACTTTTCCATATGAAAAAGGGGGTATTGAGATATATCCTCCAAAATCGGTACAGATAGTATCGCTTACCACGAGGCCTCATGAAGGCAGAGAGAGGCGTGGCGTTCAGTTAGGGAGTCTGTTGTGCCGAATGTTGCTGAAACAAGTCGTCGTATTGCGTGTGTAAAATTCGTAAACGCAACATATGTTGTATTTCAGTTTGGTCATCATTTTTAGAAAAGAAGTGTCCACCCAGTCCGTGAGCTAATTCATCACAACTGAGAAGTAATGACTCACCGGGTAAAAGTCTAGTATCGATAAGCAAGTCGGTATATTCCTCAACATCCCGCTGAGTTTTTAGGAGCCAGGCTCCGTCATGTCCCTTGAACTGCGATTTTGCAACGCCGTGATGTATTTGTGGAACTAATTCAAGACGTACCGAGCCATCTGTCTGAGGATAGGTGCGAAATTCAAACTGACATTGAGCCTGTTGGAATTTTTCAGCCGACGTATATTGTTCCTCAGAATGGATGACAACGAGATTATCGATGACCGCGTCGCTTAGTACCACAAAATTTTCACTGCCGGCAGTGCATTGTAACCGGCGGTTACGCAACCCCATATTTAGGTTGAGACTGCCAGCTTGTGCCGTTGGGTCGGTGATGTTTTTGTCCCCGCTTAAAAGCGTTTCGAATGAAGCGGGAATGGCGCTTGGGAGCTTTCCACAACGAATACCGTTTTCTTTGAGCTTCGTTCGAAGACTGGCAGCAATATCCGTTTCATCAACATCATTCCAAACTTGTTTCAATTGTTGCTGGTCTTTAGCAGGTACTCGGATGAAAGAAACCTCGACTACGACCGAATCATCAGCGAGGCGGGGAGTGGCAAGTGGAGACTCGTCGACAGCCTCGCGTAGCGTCCACTTGGGAGTCTCAAGCAGGTGACAGCCGCAAAGCTGACATGCGGATAGACCGACGAGTAGTAACGGGATCTGAGGAATCCGCAAAATGGCTATCCTTGAGAAGACGCTTACGGGTATAGTGTTTCAGTAACTCTCTGAGGCAACGAAAAAGAGTAACCCTTTTGGGCTGATAAAATCAATATCACTCTCAAGGTGGACGATGGACAGTAATAGCCTGAGTGCCGATTCTTACTCGTATTTTGCCATCATTACATTATTTAAAATATTCCATGCTCCCAACACCGTATCAAAATTCGAACAAACCTAGTGTGGATCGCCGTGATCTGTTGACCGGAAAATTGATACCACCCGGGTTCGACTTTACGTGGCATATGCGACGATTATGCGAAGATATTTGTCGTAGGCATCCGCGAATGCGTCATATTGATATGTCGCGAGTAGCAGTTGCGTTTTCACAAACGCGAAAGGGAGTGCGGCACGGGATCCATGCCTCGTTAACACCTATGCGGTTTGAGGATGGCGCAATGGAAGGGGAACGTCGGGGACGACTCTATCGTGCTCAGAGACTGTTCGACGCCAGCGGCACAGAAATGTTGTATATCCTTAAATTCTATCTGCCGCGTTTTCAAAACGAGTCGTTCGAAGAAAAGCTAACGACGATTTTTCATGAACTATGGCATATTAGCGGAGAGTTTAATGGTGATATACGTCGTCATGCCGGACGATGTTATGTACATACCTCCAGTGAAAAAGAATATGATCGTCAGATGTTGAAGTTTGCACGTGAGTGGCTTCAGATGGGGCCTGCTCAACAGCTGTATCAATTTGTGCAAGATGATTTTAGAGAGTTACAAAGGAAGTTTGGCAATATCATCGGTGTGAAGGTCCCTCAACCTAAGTTGATACCAATAAAGCGAGCAGGATAAACAGTCGGATTGGCAAGTAGCATTGCCGGTGCACAAAATAAGCTCTTCACATTCATGCAAAGAGCTTGTTGATTTTAAGATTTGGCAGAGGCCAAAGAGTTTCCGAGTTACTGTTATTCAGTTTCCCCGTCCGCTTCTTGTTCGTCTGTATCATCCGTTGCCTCAGCTTCAGCTTCTTCAGCCTCATCGCTGGCTTCGGCAACTTCTGATTCTTCAGAGTTGTCATGCTCAGTATCATCACTGTCAGCAGCCTCTTCGTCGGCAGCTTCCTCGGTTGATTCCTGATCGACTGAATCTTCTTCAGCAGCTTCGTCCTCTGTTAAGCCATCGCTGGTCTCTTCAGCTGATTCTTCTCCAACATCCTTGTCAGCTTCGGCATCCACTTCATCTGCTGGCGAATCTTCCTGAATGTCATCATCTTCGACAACCGGAGCCTGTGGGGCTGTTGAGCCTGAGGTGTCGCGGTTATTAGATTCCCCGACGATTTCGAGGATAGCCTGTGTACCGTTATCACCTAGGCGAGGTTTAGCAATTTTCAGAATACGTGTGAATCCACTAACGCGTTCCGGGTTTTCTTCAATCAAAGCCGGCGCGATATCATTGAAAAGGATATCAACTGCTTCACGATTTCCAAGCATCTGGAGTGCTTTACGCTGAGCATTGACGATAGGTGCTCGGGCTTCGGCCCACTGTTGCCACTCGTCGCTCTTACGCCAGGTTTTATAAGCATCACCGGTTTTATCGAATCCGTCTCCCTTTAGAGATGCGGGCAGTAAGTCGGCGGCCTGGTCATAGCAAGGCTGAACTTTACGTGCCAGAGTGATACATTTCTCAACAATGGAACGAACTTCTTTAGCCTTTTGAATCGTGGTAACGATTCGGCGCCGAACTCGTGGAGTATTTCCATGAATTTCATTTGCCAATTCATTACGTTCAGTCAGGAACAGACTGCTAGCCATGTTTCGCAACATTGCTTTGCGGTGAGGTGAGGTACGGCCAAGTTGTCGGCCTCGACGTCTGTGTCGCATGGTTCTCTTAAACCTGTATTCTTATATGCGCGGTAGGATTATTAATTAAAAAGTAGACTGAGGAGGTTGCGGTGGAACTCGCATTCCTAGGTGTAGTCCCAGTTCTGCTAGTTTGGCACGAACTTCCGTCAGTGTTGTTTCACCGAAGTTACGAACTTCCAGTAATAAATCTTCAGATTGCTGAACCAAATCACGTACCGTGTGAATTTGTTCGGATTCAAGACAGTTGTTTGCTCGAACAGACAACTGCAGTGAAGCCAAAGGCATATTTAATTTGGCATCAAGTTCGATATCTTCTGGGCTGCGAGCTGAACGGTCAGCCGCATGAACCTGTCCTCCCAGTTCAGAGTACTGAACGAAAGGATTAAGGTGTTTACGAAGGATTTTAGCTGCTTCGACAAGAGCCATCTCCGGATTGACGGTACCGTCGGTCCAGATTTCCATCGTCAGCTTATCGTAGTTTGTTTTTTGTCCAACACGCGTCTCTTCCACGTGGTAACGGACTCGAGTAATCGGGCTGTAGACAGCGTCGATTGGAATAATCCCGATTTCGTTTTCACTATTTTCTCGTTCGGAAGCGGGGTCATAGCCTCGACCATTTTCAACAACCATTTCCATCATGAATGGTACATCTTCGGTCAGGGTGGCAATCACGTGATCGCTGTTAATAATCTCCACATCGGCGTCGGTCACGATATCGCCACCAGTGATGGGACCGGCTGTATTCTTTTCAATCGTGATTACTTTGAGGCTTTCAGAGTGATTCTTGATGCAAAGGGCCTTAACATTCAGAAGGATGTCGGTGACATCTTCCACTACCCCGGGAATCGAGGTGAATTCATGTTGTGCACCCTGAATTTTGATTTGGGTTACAGCACTACCAATCAGGCTTGATAGCAGGATTCGTCGCAGGCTGTTTCCGATTGTAACGCCAAATCCGCGTTCAAAGGGTTCGGCAGTAAATTTACCGTATGTATCGCTCAACGTTGATTTATCGCACTCAACAACACTTGGTAACTCAAGCATTCGCCATCGAATATGCATAATCAGGTTTCTCCGAATAGTCGTGAAGGGGCAGTATTTCCCGGGTGGGAAGGGAGTGGAAAGGGGGCGTTCGGTGAGGAACTAGACTCGACGCTTCTTAGGTGGTCGGCATCCGTTGTGAGGAATCGGAGTTCGATCTTCGATTGTCTTCACATTCAGTCCGGCCTGTTGCAACGCAGTGATCGCACTTTCGCGACCACTACCAGGACCTTTTACTCGGACATCGACTTCTTTAACGCCGAATTTCAGCGCCTTTTCCGCTGCCTGTTGAGCAGCACACTGACCGGCAAATGGAGTACTCTTACGACTTCCTTTGAAGCCACTGGTTCCTGCACTTGCCCAGCACAGCGTATCACCTTTGGTATCGGTGATCGTTACGGTCGTGTTATTAAAAGTTGCTTTCACATGAGCGACGGCAACTGTTACATTACGACGTGGTTTTCGTTTCTTAGTCTTGGCCACAGCCAATTGCTCCTCTGAATAGGAATGTCAGTTATTGCACTGAGTAATGTACGGGTAAGTGCTTTGCTACAATCAGACGGTTGTTGCAACCATGGCAACAACTGCAAAATGTGTAGGTTAGCGGAGGTCTTTAACCCCTTTCTTACCAGCCACTGTTTTCTTTGGACCTTTACGAGTACGGGCGTTAGTCTGAGTGTTTTGTCCTCGAACTGGAAGTCCCATACGATGGCGGATTCCCCGGTAGGAACGGATGTTACGCAAGCGAGCAATGTTTTGCTGTACTTGTCGGCGTAACGGACCCTCCACGGTGTAATCTTCTTCAAGAATCGTCGCCAGGCGGCTAACTTCATCTTCGGCCAAATCACGTGCTAGTGCTGAAGGATCAATGTTAGCCTTATGACACAGGTCACGAGCCGTCTTATGTCCAACCCCATAAAGGTAAGTTAGAGAAATAACGGTCTTTTTGTCGTTGGGAATATCCACACCTAAAAGACGTGGCATGCCAATACTCCTTGGTAAAATCTATCGCAAAAACAGAGAATGACGTACTCTCTGCTAAATATTGAAAATGTAAAATGGTTGACGTGCGTACTACCTGTCCGCAGACGCAAACAGCTACCGTCAGCTTTAACCCTGACGTTGTTTGTGACGTGGGTTGCTGCTGCAGATAACGTATACTCGTCCCTTGCGGCGAACGACTTTGCAATGTTCGCAAATTCGCTTGACACTCGCTCGAACTTTCATC
>PBCP01000084.1 GCA_002717145.1 Planctomycetaceae bacterium
AAACTATCACGAGTGCTCGCTGATAAGGGTCAAAGGCAGGCATAGAGGCAATGAAGATGGGGCGTGTGTTCAGAAGACTTCAGTTTAGCAAGGGGCCGAGGGCGCGGATACATATTTGAGAAATAAAAGACAAGGGATTAAACAAGGCTCACCGTTTTTAGTTTTGAGGAATTGAGCATACACCTCGAATACTTATGCAAAAAGTTAAATGAGTAAAAAACAAGAACAGATCAGAAAAAGAGGATGTTTGAGTGATTTCAAGGTCGGTCCCAAACCCTCACTGTTTTGTCATCGCTACCACTAAACAATCGTTGGCCATCACTGCTAAAAACGAGCTTCGTTATGTTACCTGTATGTCCGACATATGTCTCTACTTCTCGCTCATTTTGCAAATCCCAGATTCTTATCACCTTGTCTTGACCTCCTGAGGCTAGATATTTACCGTCGGGTGAAAAGGTTAGTGCTGTTACTGGCCATTCATGCCCCTCCAACGTAAAGCGGCCTCCAACGTCACTAAGCTCTCTAATGTTGATTACCTTTTGAAACCGGCTCGTGCTTGCTACACAAGTGCCGGTCTTATTTAGCGCTAAGGTCTCCACGGAATCATCAATCTCGAAACTGCTTAGCAATTTACCGGTTGCAAATTCTCTGCAACGAACAATCTTGTCACTTCCCCCAGTCACCACAATCATGTTGTTGTCGGAAACACTAACATCCGACACTGGCTCTTTGACACCACCCAGGCCTCCAAGAAGATCGAATGAGTTGCTCTGGCCATCTACATTAAGGAGACGTAAGAGCGGGCCTTCCACATCTGAACCGGCAGCTACGATAAACCTTCCATCTAGACTTACCGAAAGACGTATACGTTGCGAGGGAAAGGGGAAGCCCTTAAAGACGTCCTTTGTTATTTTATTGCTTTCGAAATCATAAACCCAAAATAGGAGTTCCCCCGTGGCTTCGCGGGATTCCATTTCCGCGAGCCCTTCTAACGCGCGCTCAGTGAAAGAGGGATCTTCACTCGTGCTGGCGTCGTAAAGATTACCATAATTCCATCGGTCTTCGATGAAGACAATTTTCGTAGTCTTTGCCAGGTGAAGGATGGAAAAATTCCGATTGTAATATTCGCCATCAACATCACTCGCTGAAGATACGCCTAAGTCTGCTGTACCAATTAGCTCGAACCCATTAAGCCCCCATGTGTTAATAATTCCATCTGCAGACACACTTACAAGCGTATCCGAATTGACTAATGCGACATCAGAAACAATGGCCTCATGTGTGAAGATGTAACGCTGCACAAATTGCTTCGGCGATTCAGGAGTCAGATCTTCTTTTTGCGCCGAACCAGCAATAGTGCCTTGAGCAGTATTATCGCCCGACGTCTTTCCAGAATCAGTGCTCCCTTGAGTGCCAGCACTTTCGGGCGAGCTACCGGTAACATTTGGAGAACTAAAGATAACGAAAATAATAAGTAGTAAGATTCCAAATCCGGCAATCGCAGTTACGAGAATTAGTGGTTTAAGCCATCTTTCATCATCCAAAGGCGACGCTTCGCTCGTTTGATAGCTACTCCACCCAGAGCGGCGACGGTATGGCATGGTCTTGTGGGCTTTTAGCGGTGGCGCTGGCAATTGCGTGATTGAATTCGCCTTATTTACCCTTAATGCGGTTGAGTTCTCATTACTCATGGAGGGATGCTTCGACTTGGCATCCAGAGCAAATTGTCGCTGTTCTAAAATAGATTGATTCTTACTATTTGAAGGTCGTACTGGATTGTTCTCTGAACTTAAAGTACTTCCATCATTTTGCTCCTCTTTGAACTCTAGCGAATCATTCGCAGTAAAAGCCTTTGGATCGCCACCAAGCGACAAATTGTACTTCTTTCTAGAGTTTGGATCGAGCAACGTAATGCGAGCAGCAGATACCTCATTAAGAAGCTGAGTAATTACCTTTATATGTTCTCCCATTTGCATACTGCGCAGGAACATAGTTCGCGCCTCAGCGGCTCTACTGATCACCTGAGGGTTATCTTCAAACTTCGAAATACCCAGCAAACGATATTTTGTCAGCGGGCGCTCGGATGCGGGGATTCCAAGCAACTCATAATAAGGATCAAACTCTGCCATAAGAAAATAACAAGTAAACCGTTGTTAAACCGCTCATATTTTAGCAATCTTAAGTTAAGGAGCCAAATAGCTAGGACAGTAAGATGACGATCTCTATATCATCCTTAAAACCAGCCAAGACTAGCAAACGGTATTTGAAGATCGGCCGTTCGTCAGGCGGAATACCGAACCTTCGGTGATAAGGGTCAACGTCAGAAATTGAAAGTTAATGAAGATGGGACGCGGGATCAGAAACCCTCAGTTTAGCAAGCGGCGGCAGGCGGGGGCAAATGGTTGGTGGGGACTCGTCCTGCTCGGCGGATTCAAGCAAATTGGTGAGCCCATGCGTTGGTCGTCGGGTATTTGCAATGTTGTGAATTGTTTCGAAGTTGTCACAAATCCACTTGTTTAAACGGCTTCTAAAATGTTCTATTTTGTTTCGCAATTAAACACATGGATTGAATGTTGATTCGGTGCTCATCCGGTGAATACCGATTGACGCTAGGGTCGTTCGCTAATTTGGTGATCCGGTCAAACGGATCCGCGGGTTCAAATCCCGCTCTCTCCGCTTAGAGCTGCTTCGTCCGGTCACTGGCCGGACGAAGTGAACGCTCGCCTTCTCTCTCGCAGGCCTGCAAATAGTGTGTTTAGTGCCTTAGAGATTTCGTGCCTCGATCGTGTGGTCGTCCCAGGTGGATCCATCCATCAGGATGAATCGGACACGCAAGTCGTCAGAGTCAAAATCGAGGCGTATGACGTGATGGGCGCTGCCTGCCTTGCCGCCGTCTTGAAGATACCAGCGACCAGAATCCGTTTTTCGCTGGCCAACCCCAAGACCTCCTTCACCAACGTAAACCAGCCCCAAGGAATCCTTCTTGCCGTTGCGGATGGGTACAGTCCGTTTCATGCAGTGACCGTCGGACTCCAGAGCAAGGTCGACGTTATACTTGTCGAAGAGCGGGCAAAAAATGGATGCCTGCGTTGCAGGTCCCTTCACGGCAGGGTACATGGGCCGGTGATATTGGACAAGCAACCATCGAACCTTGGGACGCAAACGGCTTAGCTCAGCGTCTAGCCAATCGGCTTGAGGGCCACCACCCGGCGAATTCGTATCAAGGGTAACCATCGCAACGTCTTTGCCGAGCATTGTTGTATGCCAGCGTTCGTCGTTTTCTTCTAAGTCGAACACCTCGAAATAAATCTTTCCGGCATCGTGATTACCTTTTGTCGGGATGATAGGAAGTACTCGACCGTCCTCTAGTGTGGTAAGTTCGTGCTGACTAAGCCAAAGTCGCCATTGCTCCCACTTGGTTCCGGAGACGATGTAGTCTCCTCCATGCGCGAAAGCGAGAACTTTTGGGTTGGATTTTGCCTGCTGTGCAATACGTAGGTTCATTCGTGAACGATCGGCGTGCCCACTTCGCGAATCTCCACCATGGATTAGTGTAAAGTCGGTGCCTTCTGAGGGAGCGGTGCGGAAATAGAATTCCCGCGATCTTTGACCGTCGCTCTCTAGTACGAAATAATAGCGGGTATTCGGCTCCAATTGGGTGATTCTTGCATGGTGATAATAGGCGGGAGCTATCAAGTTAGGGACATCGTTCTTGGTCGTCTGTTCAGATCCTTTGCCGGCCCCGTTCTTTGATGCGTTCGGCTGAATAATGCTATATAAACCATTAGACTGGCATTGCTGACTCAGTGCAGGTTTTCCTGATCGGCCCCCGGACTTAGTTCCGTAGTACACGACGTGTTTTTTGCCAGCTTCAGCAGTTGTCCAGGAGATTGTTGCTTCACTGGTGGCGTCGCCGGTCCAAACCACACGCCACTGAGCGGGGGTCGTGCCCTTCAGCGGGGTCATCCTGGATACCAGAGTTCGGACATCTAGATTCTCTAAACTGGGTTCTGTGGCAAATAGAGCCGAGTTTACTGCGAAGATGAAAAACGTAAGTGCTGTGAAGATCCAGGTCGTTGGGATTTTCGTTGTAAGGCAATTGGAGTTCGTGGTGTCGCGGTAATTCATAAGGTTTAGGAGTCCGATAGGGAGTTTGTTTTATGTGAAGAGCTAAGAAATAATGCCGGTTGGCTGAGAATTAGTACTAATAAAGGGGCGACGCTGTTGGGTAGACGTATCGCGAACTCAGGCCAAGCATCGAGTCCCATGGTGACCGGACGGCTGGCTGCGGTGATCAATCCCCAGCAGCACATCCAGAATAGTAATCTCCGGCGGTGAAATGCAACAACACTTACCGCGAGGAAGAAATCCATGACCCCGATTATACGAAGAACAATATGGCAAAACCACTCGGAGAGCTCGATGCCGACATGCTCGGCAGAGATATATAGCAGGTCTTGAAACGTCGGATTGAGTTGGAAGGCCTCGTAACCATGGACAGCGAAAGTTAACGAACATGTGATTCGTAACAACCAGTTGGCGGTAACCTCGCCTTTGGAATTCTGGAAGCCCAACATCGCCAACGCAGCAAGCATCCCCCATCGAGTTGCGTGTGCTGGCACGGCGAATTCTGCGAACATTTTGCCTCCACTTAACGCGATTGCGTGTGCGTTCGCAAAGAGCCATAACGCCGGCACGATGTATAACCAAGACAGCCTAGGCCACTTAGGGACTGTGAAGGTTAACCCGGCCGTGATCATTAAACATATCAACGCGAACCCGCGGTCAATCCGTCTTAGCAGCAATAACTGCGAAGCGATTTCAGTACGCTCACTTTTTTGGGGGTTCGGTGCGTACTCGATTGGTACTCCATAGAGCTCTGCTTCCATGTGTTTTTCAAAATCGGCGTCTCCTATTGCTTGAATTTCGTATTTCTGCAATAGATATCGCCCTAGTGCACTGCCCTCGTAGAACAGCACGGGCCATACTGCTCCAAGGACGGTCAAGATAGCGGCAATTGGTAGAAGTACCTGGGATTGTTTAGCCCCGATGTCTCTATTTATCTCTGGATTTTCTTTCACGATGTTCAGTCTAGAGAAGGCGGAAAACGTGCGTTTTAAGGCAGGTGGTATTCGCAAATCCAGCAATCCTCTTGGTGAGTTTCATCCTGTTTCTTATTTTTCGGTGCAATAAGAATATCGAATACACGTTTTTAACCGATGGTGAAATGTAACCTACGTTTATCGGCGGCCAAACGCCTCGTGTGCTACGATCGCATGAATGGCCTCACGTAAGGAGTACTCGCCAGGTGCTATCGTCTTGTAAATGTCATCCACATGTTTACGGTCGGCACGTGTGAGTTCGCGACCGTGCGCATAACTAATAAGTTTCCGGATGATCCCTTTGAGTATTAGTTCCTGATCCGCCATCAAGGCCGCCTTTAGACTAACCATATCCCGAACTTCGTGACCGTTGGCCAGGGTCATGGCTGCATCTATGGGAGATGATGTAAACTTTATCTTCTTCGTGAACGTCGTCTGAGCATCCTCGGGTACAATCTCTGTGACATGACGATACTCACTCCGTTTTCTGCCTACGGGGTCATAGTATTCCAGAGCAAAGCCCAGGGGGTCGATCCTGGAATGACACCTGGCACAGCTTTCAAGTTGTTGGTGTTTTAAAATCGCTTCCCGGATGGTTTTCGTTCCTCTGATATCCGGTTCATTGATTAACACATCAGCGGGTGGCTCGATTCGCTCGTTATAAAGATTCTTCAGAATCCACGCACCACGGTGAATTGGTGAAGTTGCGAAGTCCGTGGAAGTCAGCTTGAGAAAACCTGCCTGTGCAACGAGTCCACCACGTTCGCTGTCGGCCGGAAGCTTAACGGGCACAAAGTCATCGCCATCCACTGGTGGTAGCTTATAAAATCTGGCGAGGCGGTCATTGGCCATGACAAAATCCGAGTCGATGAAGTTTTTCAGACTCAAATCGTTTTCCAATACGTGCCGAAAAAACTCCTGTCCCTCTCGTGCCATGGAGTCGACGGTCATGCGACGCACGTCCTTGAAGACACGGACATCAGGGCCGAAATCATCTACTTTGTCGAGTTGAAGCCATTGACGAGTAAAGTCGTCAACAAACCTTTCCATTCGGGGATCCAAAAGCATTCGCTCAACTTGGATGGCAGGATCTTTGGCCAAATCCCCCGACATCGCGGATTCAAGCAGGGTTTCATCAGGGACTGAATTCCAAAGGAAATACGACAATCGGTAAGCGTGTTCGACGTTTGTTAATTCTGGCGATTCTGCCTTGTATATAAAATGAGGGGACGTAAGCACCGCGGTTAGCACGCTTCGGGCCGTTGCTTTCATCGAAGCCCCTGATTTGAGCTGTTTACGTGCTATTTCTACAAAACCACGGCGGTCCTCCGAGGACATCGGCCGTTTTGTGAGTAACAACGTAATATGATCGACCAATTCACCTGGTTTCATATCCGAATTTGGTAGCAGGCGTTCCATCGCAACCGTCGGCCACTGGTCAATCAATGGCCCAGTTACCTTGACCTTTGAGAAATGCATGGCCGGGCCCGTGTGGGGTTTATTCGCCAGGCTCCTGCCCGGTACGCGGGCACTGTCAAACGTAAACGCCAATTGGTCTCCGGCTCGCAAGGTGAGTTCTATTGAAAAGCCCTTAGAGCCATTGGCCAAGGCAATTCGCTTAATTAATCGAAAGCTAGTCGGATGTCGCCCGTCGCCTAAATTGATGCCGATCACCTCGCCCTGGTTTGAGTCGACGGAGTGAGCAGCGACTTCGAGGCGGTATACGCCGAATTCGGGAATGACAAACTGATCATGTTTCTGCGAATCAATGGACCAGTGCAAATTACTTCGGTAGGGACGAAACCCTGTTAAAACATAGTCATCTCCATCCCGGTAATCCCCTCCACCTCCTGTGGCAAAGTTTTTACTGCCATGGAAGTGCTGAGCATCGAATTCCCACACCCTGGTTTTAGGCTCATGGTCTGGTAATACTCGTTGAGCTATAAAGCGAGCAGTGTTGAGGTACGCCGTAATTTGGTGGGGAGACATCAAGTGGGCCTCGCCGAACTTGTCAAAGCCGTTTTCGACGTGGTCGGGTGGTAGTAGTCCTGAAAAGTCGAATTCGATATCGAATAGATCGTGAATTGTGTGAGTGTATTCAAAGCGAGTGAGACGCTTGAGCGGATTTGCCGGTTGAATCGCTGCGAGGTGTTTCTGAAGCGTTTGAATCACCTCGGCAATAGACTTCCCGTCGGGCTGCGTTTCACCTTTAGGAGGCATTTCTCCGGCCTCGAGCACGCCAGTGATCTTATCCAGTAATTCCAAGTCGTTGGTTAGGTTGTTAAAGCTAAGGTCGAGTCGTACGTCGCCATTTTGCTCCTCAGGCCCGTGGCAGTTTACGCAGTTTGAAGCAAAGAAATGCTCTAACTGAGGATCATTCGCGGGCACAGTGGCTGGCGTCATGCAGCCAAACATAATGAGGAACAAGAGAAGTCGCTTCAAGACAACACCTCAAAAGCTCCGGTGCTTTCTCCAAAGTGTTCATATTCGGGTGCGAAAAGCTTTAACAATCCCAGATACAGGTTGCTCATGGGCACGTCCTGTTTTCTCCAATAACCTGACGTCTTCATTCGCGCGTCTACGACCAGTGCGGGAAGGTCATCAAAGTTGTGAGCGTTAGCGCTTCCCATGGACGCGGTTAAGAGAGTGGTCGTCTGATCGAATAGTGTAGTATTGCCAACTTTACGCTGCTTCATCGTGTTTAGAGCGTGGTTGATACGGCGGAGAATACCTTGCTCTAGCATGAGCAATTTCCGGATCTTTTCAGGTTTCTGGCCGTGGTGGGAGAGATCATGATAGTTGCCGCTGAGTTCAGGTTCCTTGAATCCCTCCCAAAACGGAATTTGCACAGTAACCGCACGAGTGGAATCGGTTTGAAGAGCTAAAACGGCGAGATCCAGTAAAGTACCTACGTAATCGTCAACGGACTTTCGATCAAAGTCGTCAATCTCATAATCGATCTGAGGCTTAGGGCGATTGGCCCAGTAGGCACGCCGTTTCACAGAACGCTCAACTTCGCGGACAGAGGTGAGATATTCGTCCAACTTGGCTCGGTCCGTCACGTTGAGTCGCTTCTCCATGGCGTTGGCCTGACTAAGGACCGCGTCCAGAATACTACGGTCTTCGGCAAGTATTTGTTGCTGTGTCGTATCGCCTTCATTAACTTGGAATAGTAGGTTGAAAATTTTGCGGGGTGAGTCCAGCTGTCTTACTGGCAGACCATGTTTGTCCCATGAAATCTGCGAGAAGTTTAGGTTTTCGCCAGCCTGAAAGACGAGTGACTTAAAACGAGTGTTATCGCCGATTTTGTCGGCAATGGCCTGATCAATTGATAGGCGGTTACGGCGGTGCAATTTATTGAAGTAACCGGAAAGGATGCCTACACAAGGCGTATGGCCAAAACCGTTCTGCACGGCAGGGTTGTCTAAACCACTGAAAAGTTTGAGATGATCAAATTGATCACTCAGTTCATTCAATAACTGAGGAGATTTGTCAAATGCCCCATCTGTCGGAGGGATCAACTCAGGTTGGTAAAAGCTGAGGTGATTGACAATGGTTAACAGCCTTCTGGGCATGTCTGCTTCGGTGACCTGCCCGAAGCTCTCCATGCGGGGAACTAGCAAAGCGATGCCGGCGCCTTTGAGGAACGTTCGTCTCGTCATGACCGGTTATCCTTTAGGGGGGAAAATTGCTGGCGTTCAGGGGATGGGAATAAAACGGAAGAGGACATCTCGAATCCAGCCGTCAGGCTTTAGGTAATTATTATCCAAAACGCAGGAATTTCCAATCGATAATACAGCTTCGTATTCGAACTGGAAGCGGAGAGCCTGGTAATGTTCGAAGTTTAAAGGCTGGTGGTACCTGGTGACAATATTGAAAGGAAGTCGCCATAAAACACGCGGCTTCCTTTCTGCTGAAACCTAATCCACCCAATTGGTTATTCAGCAGCGATCAGGAAATGCCGTCAGCATGTCTCTTGCTTTCTGTCCCTATCGAATTAGTGACCGTTGGAAAAGCGAAAAACCGTGGCGAACCTGTGCGTTGGCCTTTTTTAGTGGGAGTTGGACATCGTCTGAACTTAAATTTGTTCCGGATTGGTGCAATATATTGGCCGCATGAATAGCAACCGTCCGGTCATATCCATTCAGCTGACTAATGAGGTTATCGATGGCTGTTGAGGATTTGGTTAATTTAGCGGCATAGTGGCTAGCAGCTTGGAATGTACCATCGCCATCTATGTCGATTTGAATAGCTCCGGTAGATCCCAGTGTATAGGGCGTAAAGTGGGGAGAATCCGGTTGGTACGGTTTGGCAGTTGGCCAGTGAAGCGATCTTACTCCGTCGCCTTGGGCGATAGCCACAATGAAACAATCGTGTGGTAAATTGCCAAGTGGTATGGAACCCATCCATTTCACTCCAGGCTTTTTGCTATCTGTAATCGCAAAGGTTTCATACTCGTAACCATTGACAAATAGAGTGACCGTTTTAGCCTCCACCCACGATGGCCCTTGTACTTTAATGTGGGCGGTGTAATTTTCACTCCCAGTAGCGAGATCACCCACCTCAAAAATTTGGTTAACGGTCATGGTGGTAAACAGCCCATAGCTGACATTGGCTCTTCCTGCCAAGAGTGAAGTTACAGCGTTGGTGACGTTAATCGCGGCAGGATCGGAAGAATCACCACGTATGTAGGTCCTACCCTGACCTATGAAGTGGCGGGCAACATCATGAGAGTCGCTGCAACCGATACCGGTTACATGAATCCCTCTATTTAGGAAACCAAACCAATCGCGATAAAGTTGCATGACGTCGGTTTGCGTAGCGCCCGAATTGATCAATTCCATGGCGCTCGCGACAAACGGTCCATTGAGAACACTTTGCCCGGTTAGAGAATTATGTCTGTCTGGACCAAATGGAGTGATACCACTATGTACATCGCGGGCGTGGTTGAGAATGATAATCTGAGCGCCCGTAGACTTCTTGATGGATTCTACAATTTTCGACCAATCTGATAACGTGTGGTCAGGTAACGGAGAATGCGGAGCTACCGGAAAAGCATTGAAGTGGCCTACCTTGGTTGTAACTTCATTCCCTACCACGGGGGTGAAATGCTGACGGAGCCCGAGCTCATTTGCTCGAGCCTCATAGTTGATATGGAGATTGTGGTCCGTTGCAATCGGCAACTGGATGCCTTCACCTGCAATCGTGACCAGACGTTCATCGAGCGTTGCGTCTCCGTGACGTGAATGAGTAAAGGTATGAACATGGGTGTCGCAGCTGATGTAGCCGGCGGTATCCACTTCTTTAAATATTGGAAAAGAGTATGTTTCGAACCTGTCAGCCTTCAGATTCACCACTTGAGTTTTGATCCCCCATTCAACACCACGGCCAGCGGTGATCGTATAACGACCCTCTGGCAGTGATACGACTACATCCCCGGTACTCGTGTAGACAACGCCCGGCCGGACGGCCGTTGTTGCATCAGACTGGTTGCCAGTGGTAAACAGGGAGCCATTTTGATCGAGTATGGTTAAACGTCCCGGCATCGTTTGTTGGCTCGAATTCGACGTAATCCTGAGTCGTACCTTACATTGAGACAAGTGTGCCGAAAGTTCCTCAGCATGAAATGTGAGATATCCGAAATAGATATCATCGGGAGCTGAGGGATTGGTTTGGGTGAGTGTGAATTCATTGACGCCCTCCCTAAGCATTTCCTGAGGTAGTTTGAAGAAGACGGTCATGTCATTCTCGTCGCGTGTTAGCCGCCCCAGTTCGTGGTCATTGATGGCGATTCGCCAGTTTTGTTTGACGTCAACTTGGCGGAACGACAAACAGCGTGGTGGGTTCGCACTGTCGACAATGAAGTCATGCTTCAAGGCGTTAGCCTCAGGGGTTTCTGCAAACGTGTCCCACTCCCTTGGTCCGTTGCGTAGGTGAATCATGCGCTCGGCGAAACAAGAACAGCTCGTGGCGAGGTAAAAGAGGAGGATTGTCAGTGTGGTGATTCGAAACATCGTAGAATGGCAGCTTGTCTTAGTGGCGTAGTTTGAAATATAGGTGCATGTTACTAGTATAATATCTTCGTTCGGTCCAAACTGATGAGGAATAACCATGAAAGCACTCATATACACCATCGTACTGTTCTTTATTAGTCACACGTCGCTTGCACACGATTACTGGATTGCACCTACCAACTTCCGGCCCAACCAGGGAGAAGTGGTGCCAATAAAGTTGTTTGTCGGAGACCACTTCAAAGGTGAACTTGAGCGCGAGTTGTCGAAAGAGATGACGATCGATTTTGAGTTGTCTAATTCAAAAGGGCGACGAGATATCCTTGATCCTGACTTGTATGGGAAGAAACCAATTGGGGAGCCGAGATTCGAAACGGTTGGTACTAACATCCTCGCCATCCAGAGGAATTGGGCTCACATCGAGATGGAGGGGCCTAAATTTCATGAATACCTAAAACATGAAGGATTAACGCATATTATCGATGCACGTGTTAAATCTGGCGAGCAGCAGGAATCTGCGACAGAGCGATACCGGCGGTATTTGAAATCAATTGTTGTCGTCGGCGATCATGACGATGAGCATTGGAAAACAGTTCTTGGGCACAAGTTGGAAATCATCCCCTTGTCGAATCCAAGCAACGCCAAACCTGGAAGCACCGTCGCATTTCGAGTCTTGCTAGACGGCAAACCTCTTAAACAGGTGCAGGTTGCTGCACTCGGGAAGGCAAACGGCAGGACAGTAGATAAACATGGCCGCACAGACACCAATGGCCAAGTATCGTTTGAATTAGAAATGGCCGGTTTCTGGATGGTGAGACTCGTGCATTTAAGACGTTGCGAAGAAGACGTCGCAGACTGGGAGAGTTTCTGGTCATCGTTGACGTTTGAAGTGAAGACAGATTAAGCAGCGAAAATCTCGTTGAGATTGCCGGTGCTATCTCCGAAGCGATCCGTTTCGACACCCACTGCATTCATCATGGAAACGAACATGTCAGCTAGCCGGACTTCGTTCTCGTCGAATTGTCGATATTGCCCGTGTCTGAGACCAAATTCTGATCCCCCCGCAAGAATCAGTGGATAGTTGCGAGCGAGATGTGTCTTACTTGTTGAGCAGCCATACATTATTAGTGACCGATCCAAAACGGATCCGTCTCCTTCCTGAGCCGACGCTAAACGATCGAGAAAGTATGCGAAATTCTCGTTCATGAATTGGTCCCATCTCCCCCAATCGGCGAAATCTGAACCCTTCCTATGACTTAGAGCATGGTGTGGCCGCAGTCCTAAGGCTTCGGGGAAGTGGTCGGACTTAGAGCCGCCGCCCTCGATCCCAAGCATGTGGGTGACAACGCGAGTTGTGTCCGTTTGGAACGCGTGGAAGATTAAGTCGTAAAAGGCGCGGACATAATCCTCCATGTTCGCGCTTGTTGCATCGACACTTATTGAGGCTTCATCGACTTCCGCCTTGGGTTTGTCGAGCCAGTTCTCCATCCGCTGGATGCGTCGCTCGTACTCCCGCATGCTTGAAAGGTAGTCCTCAAGTCTCGAGCGGTCGCGGGCGTTCAAGCGGGTCTTTAACGATTTCGAATCTGCAAGGATGCTGTCTAGCATGCTTTTCTTTAGGAGGAGCTGCTGCCGAGCGTCGTGGATACCGGGGTTGTCGTTGCCGAATAGCATGTTGAAACAGCGTCGAATATTATTTTCAGCAGGAATAGGCTGGCCAGTTTTGGTAAACGATAAAGTATGAGTCCGACCTGTCGTGCCGACACCACCGCCGGTGGAAAGTGTCAGGGACGGGATTCTGGTATCCCGTCCGAGCTTATCGGCGATAACCTGGTCCATGGAGATGGTGTTTTGGTAGGAATTTGCATCCACTGGCCCCGCTGTCAGAAATACATCCGACACACCGTGCCCAGCCATATGTCGGCCACTAGGGTGTGACAAGCCGCTGAGGATCGTCATTTCGGATCGATGTCGTTCGAATGACTCCGTTGATTTGTTGAGCGTGTAATCAACTCCTGTTCCTTGAGGAAACCAGTGCCAGTCTGAATGAAACTCCGAATTGGCTGGTGGCAAGGCGACGCCGTTGGGGAAGAAAAAACAGGCAACGCGTTTTGGCAATTCCGCTGCATCCGTTACGGACGCCTGCACCTGCATAGCTTCAAGAAACGGCAAACCGAGTGCGAGGCCGCCGGCTCCACGTAAGAAAGTTCTTCGATCTAGGTGCCAGGATTTCAACTTCGTCATTGCATGCTACCGTTGGAAAGGAATTGCTAGGAGGCCGCGAAGGCTTACCAATATCTATTTTGCTCTAAAGATATTGCTCGTGACAATATCTTTGATAAGTATACTCGGATGAAGTTCCTGTTGGACTAATCGGTCTGTAATCTGCTCAATCCATTTTTCATCCGAAAAGTCTAGCGAGCGGCCTAAAGCATATTCACTCATTCTGCGGGCAATTGCATCGGCTAAGGTATCGATCTGGGCGTTCAAGAGATATGTCTGCAGTCCCTTTATGCCGGTGATGTTCGTACCATCGGGCAGCGTAATCGCTGCATCAAAGAGTCGCTTTGTCTCGTTCGTAGTATCCTCTTTGAGGCGTCCGATTGCATCAAACTCTTCAAATGCTATTCCCCATGGATCTATTTGGTTATGGCAGCGAGCACAGGCATTGGCTCGCCGATGGTGTTCGATTTGTTCTTTTAGCGTTAGTTTGGCAGCAGTAGTGGCGTCAAGGGGAGGAGCTCCCGGGGGAGGGGGCGGTGGGGGATCGGCGAAGAGGTTTCTCTTCAACCATACTCCACGGTAAATGGGATTTGATTCCGTACCGTCACTCCCTAGTAAGGAGATGGCGCCCTGCGTAAGGACACCTCCTCGCTTGTCGCTCCCGGTGATGTTGACGGCACGAAAATGCGAGCCTTCAACACCGTCGATTCCATAATGGTCCGCGAGATGATTGTTAAGTAGCACAAAATCGGATTGCACAAAATTCGTTAAGCTCAAGTCCTGAGTGAAAATGTGTGTTGCAAACGCGGTGGTTTCTTTGGCAAGCAGGTTGCGTATTTGGTCGGTAAACGCGGGGTAAGTCTCTGGATTTACCGCGACATGCTCCATCGCCTCAAGCCCCAACCATTGGCGAGTAAAGTGGTGGGTAAAGCGTTCAAATTTAGGATCATTTCGCATCCGTTCAACCTGATTAGCTAGTATCTCAGGCTGAAGAAGGGCACCTGAGCTCGCTATGGATAACAACTCATCATCAGGTTTACTTGCCCAGAGGAAATAAGATAGTCGAGAGGCCAATTCATAACTAGTTAAGGGCCTGGGGACCGCGTCCGTTGACGCCGGTTCTATAAGGAATATAAACTCCGGAGAGAGAAGGGCGGTGGCGAGCGTATTACGTATCGCGGTTTTGAAACTACCAGTGATCTTGCGATAGTCTCGAAAAAGCTGCATGTGTTTTTGTAAGTCGGAATCCGTGATTTCCCGACGGAATGCTCTTGGTAAAAAACTCCTGAAAGTTTCCGATGCCAAGTGGGTTTCGTCGAATTCGTCGATTGTTCCCGGGATCAGATCCCGGGCAATTTGACTTGGATATCCATCGTATAATGGTCCCTCAAGTTCGATGGACACGATATCCAGCATTGGCTCGTCCACGTCATTCAATGACGTATCCGGAGCGTATTTCTTTTGGGGTGTTGCTGTATTCCAGATCCAAACTGCCATATGTGTAACGTCATGGCTTCCACTGCCGTTATAGTAGCCCTGCCTGTCACCGAGTGGGAAATCTTCAATGTTCCCGGAAAACTCAACAATGACTGGTGCTTTGGATGGCGAAACGAGTTGTTGGCCTAATACTTTTTTGGGTGTGTAGTCGCCGGAAGCACGATGTCCGATCATAACCGTCAACTCAGGTAGTCTTCCGGTAGTGGATGCAATGGCCCGAAGCTCAATCCGGATCGTAAACCGTCCGGAGAAGGGGCGTTTGACAAAAGTCACTTTTCGGGGAAGATCATGGTCAAAAGCGGTCGTCTTGTAATCATAGGTAGGTGCGATGAGATTCGACTTGGCCTTCACCCCTGCAACATCCAATTGTTCCTTACTGAGTTTCGTTCTTTTACGTTGTCCTCGTATTGTCGTAATTTGTAAATCTGTTTGTTTCTCCCGGTTGGTTGGTCGTTCTACGTCAGGAATAGCTTCTTCCAATGCCATGTTGGCAACTTTGAGATAGCTTTCCATGTGCACCGGCGAGACGCCAAGAAGGGAGCCATTGGTTTTTAAACCGTTGGGGCCCGCTAAGTCGTCTGGCAGATGTTCGGTGTAATCCAATTCAATCCCGAGCAAATCCTCTAAGGTATATTGGAATTCGTAACGAGTCATGCGCCTCATGGTTTGGCGGCTGCCAGTATTCAGCTTGTATTGAGAGGCTTTTTCCAATTCACCTTCGAGCCAATCGGTCAGGATATATAGCTCTTGTTTAGTGAGCTGCGTTTCGCCGGCTGGTGGCATTCTGGATTCGTTGATTTGGTTGAGAGCTTCGTGCCAGAAACCGGCATCCTTACCATTGACTAAATCCGGATCGAGCCGATCCAGTCTGACGATGCCTTCTTCAGCATCTTCAGAATGGCAGGTGTAGCAATGGAGTTTTAGGATCGGCTGTATACTTTTTTCGAAATCAACCGCTTTTGTACAGGGCGATAGAAGGATACAGCAGACCGCCGGGGCAAGAAGAGTGGTTAAATGGTCCATTGCAGGAGACATAAATTGCCTTGTTTATACTGTTTGTCTCGGAATGTCGCGGATGGTAGAGCTCTGCAGAGTGTATTGTACTCAGACCCATAAAACTTATGTAGGCAGTTTCCCGGTCGCGACGCCGTCAGTGGATAGGTGGGGAGTTAGGGTGTCGGGCTGGGTTGTCGGATGACGTGGAGTTTATTGGGCGAGACTTCTATTGTTTGTTTGAAATTACCCGGCCATGCGATCTCGATGTTGACATTTGAGTCATGAGTTCCAAGGCCAAAATGTAGGACCTGACTATTGGCATTCCCCTGACCGGTCGACGTTGTGATTTGTCGTGTGAGGGTCTGGTTGCCGATTGTGAGACGTGCGACGGCACCGACTGCATTGGTACCCAATTCCCGGGAACCGGTTAATTTCAACTTGAGGAAATTCTGTCGGGGTGAGTTGTTTTGATAGAGACGTCCTCGTGTGGTCAAATCTAAGTCTCCGTCGTTATCGACGTCTGCCCACGCCGCCTGATAGGTCAAGTCCGCTGATATCCCACTTTCGGATGTGACATCTTTGAATTTGAATCCTCCGACATTGCGATAGAGAACACAGTGGTCGCCGGGATAAACGGTGGTGAAATACACATCGAGTAGTCCGTCGTTGTCATAATCGCCAAGTGTTGGTGATGCAAAGGACTCCTGCCATGCAAGGCCGGCCTGGCCGGTGAGGTCCTGGAAAGAGAAAGCTTTATCGGGGCCCAGATTCTTCAGAAATTTAGGACGATCCTGGTAGGCGGGCGGATGGCTGAAGTTTCCAACGAATAGGTCCAGGTGTCCGTCGTTATCAAAATCCCCAAAGCTTGATCCAATCGTGTGACCCCAAGCGCCTAAATCGCCATCACCATCTACCTTTTTCGCGCGTTCAACTTGTGCAAAGACTCCCTTTCCGTCGTTTTGCCACAGTGTATTTGCGACGAGCCGGTAGTTAGAAACGTAAATATCCAAATCACCGTCTTCATCGTAATCGGCAGTAGTAATGCCACGTGCTGGCATTGTCGTTCCTGTAGTCCGCCAGACTTCCTTAAACGTCGTATCACCGTTATTGAAGTACATCGCATCATGCAGGTATCCAGGATTTTCATACCCTCCTACATAGATATCTACCAATCCGTCACCATTGAAATCACCCATGGTTGCTCCGAGACTAACCTTGGTGGGCGTATCCGGCATTTTGTCACTAATATTGAGAAGTGATTTGCCATTTTGATTGAGGAATAGATAGCCAGGACCAGAATAACAAAAGGCATCCTGGAAACCATCATTATTAATGTCGGCCCAGACACAATTCCCCGGCAGTCCGGGGTTCTCCATGGCCCTAAACGTTCCATCACCCTCATTAAGCCACAATTGGGCCCCGGCGTTGATGTCTTGCCAGCCGTCATTATTAAAGTCGACGAATGAGACTGTACTGCCTGAAAAACCTGTGAGTCCGGCTGTAGCGGTGATGTCCGTGAAGATCTGACCGTAGAGAGTCGAGGAGCAAATGAAGGTAAGTAGGACCACGAACCGTGCCATCTTGAGGATCCTTGTAGAGAATATGGGAGTTTGGCCGGAGTGTGTCTGAGTGTGGCCTCGTTATTTGGTGTTCTGTTTTCTTCGTTCGAGAATACCTTCGAGCTTCTTGCGTTCCGCTTCCAAAACGTCAGCGCTTAATTTTTCGGGCAAAACAGTTTCATGGTTAATGTCTTCATTGTTGCGTATTTCCCGCAATTGGATATTCCGGTACCAGACGGGGTCACCGTGGTCCTGTAGGGATAATTGGGCACCTCTGGCGTTCAGATCGGCGCCACGCTTCCGCAGCAAATCGACATTAAATTCCCAACGTTTGTCAGTGTAGTCGAAATCGACAACCTTTTTACCATTTAGCCAATGTTGAATGACTGTGCCTTTACAGACGATGCGCCCCGAATTCCACTGGCCTGCGGGTTTCGTGGCATCGTGACTTGGGGCCATGCAAAAGTAAAGCGACGCGGCACTAGTACGTGGGTTTGTGCCGTCGCGATGCTTCTGATTATGGAGGATTTGGTACTCGTATTGGCCGGGGCGGTAATACACTCCGCTGTTGGCACCAACTCCGACTTTCCACTCAAACCGCAATTCAAAATTGTCTGGCAGGCTTGTCGCGCTATAGGTAAGTGAACCACCTGGGCCAACCCGATGTACACTTTTATCATTCTGGATTATCCAGTTTCCTGCGTGCTTCCAGCCTTCAAGGGACGTTCCGTCAAAAAGAGTTTGGAATTCGGGCTCTCCGCCGTGTGTTGTTAAACAACCGAACAACAGCATAACAGCGACAGTCAGTCGAATCATTTTCAGCTCCGGATTGTAATTAGGTTAAGTTGAACACTTCATCCATATTGTTGGAAATTTCCTTGAGGCGATCCATGTTCCCGCCCCCGACTTCTGCAGCACACCAACCATGGAAGTTGATTTCTGCGAGTGCATCACAAACATCAGTAAAATCGAGATCGCCTTCGCCAATTTTGGTGAAACGGTTATTCTCTCGACTAAAGCCTTTCACGTCCAATTTGATGATGCGTTTGCCAAGTTGCCGAATCCAATCGCCCATACTTCCGTACTTCCAGTGGTTGCCAATGTCAAATTGCATGCCGACCAGTGGAGAGTTGAATTCGTCTACGTATTTGACGTATTTCTCGGCCGTCTGGGAATGATCTCCACCGTGGTCGTAACAGAATTGATTCCAAACATTTTCAATGGCAATGCCGACACCTAATTGCCCCGCGAGAGGAAGTGCTTTGGAGATGTTTTCAATACTACGTTCCCAGATTTCTTCTTCCGGTCCGTCGTTGCCATGGCCGACGACGAGGAGGACGGTTTTGCCACCGACGGCCTCGGTCTGGATCAAGGCATCTTTCAAGTCTTTAAGGGCATTCGCTCGAACTGCCGGATCTTTATCCGTATGACGAATTTGCCAATGGGAACCGCAAACGCTTCCATCCACAGGCAGTCCGCTTTCAGAGATGGCTTTCTTAACTTCCTCGGCATTGATTCCCGGCGCGTTAAGTTCAATTGCTCCAAAACCGGCAGCCTTTGCGGCCTTAAATTTTTCTGTGAGAGTCTTTCCTTCACCTACCATGCCGATTTTCAGCGTCTTAAATAGTTGGCCTTTCAAAACCGCGCCGCCATCCTGAGTTTTTGCTGTAGCGGTGCTGGCCATGGAGAATGCGGCGGTGGCGGCCGCAGTGGCCTGAAGGAATTCGCGACGGTTCTTATGGTGATTCATGAATAGTCTCTCGTGGAAAGGATGTATGTTGGCGATCGTTATATCGAGAACGTCATTAATGTTATCCATCAGCATATCCAATTGGGCGTAGGATTTCACTCGGTTTGGCAAGATATTCCTAAAGTGAAAAACTTCATTCGTTCCTGGATCCGGTTGTATGCTGAAGGTCGGCAATAGGGGATAATGTGGGAAGCATTATTAGCCCCTTCAAGCCTCGATCGGAAAGTATCCTTCGTGTTCAATAGCTGTAAAAAATGTCGTATTCAGATTGCCGTGTTGTTCATGGTTTTTATTTCTTTTAGTTGCAGGCTTACGGGAAGTGACGTTTTCAAACCCGGGAAGCGAATTGTGTTCCTGGGAGATTCCGTCACGGCGGCAGGTCAGTATGTGACGTACTTGGATTTGCAACTACGTGTTGAATACGGAGAGCGTGCTCCGGAGTTGATCAATTTAGGACTTCCTAGTGAAGGGGTAACGGGGTTGTCGGAAGAGCCGCATCCTTTTCCTCGGCCAAATGTTCACGAACGTCTAGAGCGTGCGTTAGACATTCTCGAGCCAGATGTGATCGTTGCTTGCTACGGAATCAATGATGGAATTTATAGTCCGTTCGATTCGACTCGCTTCGAGCAGTTTAAGGACGGTATTAAGGAACTCATTCAGGAAGTGAAGTTGAAGGAGATCGAATTGGTATTGTGTACGCCAATCGCATTTGACGCGCAACCATTTCGCAAAGCTGGAAAACTTCTTCCTTACGACACAGAAAAGCCTTTCGCCTGGTTTTCGATATTTGATGGCTACGAGGACGTTATTGGGAAGTATTCGGAGTACGTGAAGACACTAAGTGATGATGTGGACGTTTTGGTAGATGTCCATGACCCGATTCGTTATTCACTACTAGCATCCCGAAAGACAAATAAGGCCTATGCCATGTCCGGGGACGGAGTTCATGTAGATAGTTCGGGGCACCTGATTATTGCACGCGCTATTGCCAGCGCGTGTGGTGTTAAATGGTACGGCAATGCACCGATGTTGTTCGCAAAGTTGGATGCTCGTACTAAAGTCCTCCACGATAGCTACCTGTCCCATGTTGGCCACAAACGGCCGGGGATAGGTGAAGGGTTGATGGTAGAACACGCAACGAAAAAGGCGGCCGAGATCCTGAAAGATGCTGAGTCAATGCTGCTAGAAGCAGGCCGAAAGCTTAAGACGCCTCGTAAAGGAGCCATGGCCGCGATTGACTCGGAACCGGAGCTGCCAGATGTGTTAATTATTGGCGATTCAATTTCTATTGGATATACGCTTGGTGTACGGGCAAACCTGAAGGGTAAGGCCAATGTACACCGGCCTCCGACGAACTGTGGGCCCACTGTTAAAGGAATGGCTCAGATTGATCATTGGCTTGGGACCACGCAATGGGATGTCATTCATTTCAACTTCGGCTTGCATGATCTGAAGTGGTTAGGGCCTGAGGGGCAAAATCTGGCAGAACCCAATGGCAAAGGAAACTCCCAGCAGGTGCCGATTGGTGAATATGCGGAGTACTTAGATGCTATAGCAACCAAACTTAAGGCAACTGGAGCGAAAGTGATATTTCGTAATACGACGCCCGTGCCGGAAGGCGCAAAAGGGCGTGTGGTCGGGGATTCCAAGCGATACAACGAAGCTGCGGCGAAAGTGATGAAGAAGCACGGAATCGCAATTGACGACATGTACGGTTATACGATCGATAAACTCGACAGGATCATGCTGCCGGCAAACGTTCACTTCAATCAAGAAGGTAACGCGTACTTAGCACAAAAAGTTTCAGCGGTGATCCAGGCGGCTTTGGAGGCGACAGAATAAGTCTTAAGACACTCGCTTGTAGGTGCATCGACTATTCATAATCCCATTTCATGATCCATGGGTCTCCCATGGTTCTCTGGTGTTCTTTGAGGATGGCTTTGTATTTTTGTAGCAAGTCTGCAAACTTCGGATCGTTGGCTAGATTAGTGGACTCATAAGGATCATTCTTAATGTCAAAAAACTCAAAGCGATCCCTGTATATATATTGATCCACAGTTTTCTGTCCATATTTGGCGTTTTTGCCACTCTTGAATTGAGCCTGCCAGCTGGAGGCGGCCCAAAGGTCTGAAGCGAATGGATACGGGAGTTGGTGGGCAATATTCCAAATCAGCTTGTATTTCGAGTCTCGCACGACCCTCATTGGATAATACATTTGGATTTCATGGAACGTGTGAGACGCAAAGATGGTGTCCCAATGGGTTGCGTCGCTCTTGTCGAGGACGTCTAACCAGCTTTTGCCATGATACTTGTCGAATTTCTGACCACCGTTGAGGTTGTCCATCTTGCGACCTTTGTCAGCCCAATACTTTTGCCAATTTAGACGGTCTTTTGGGCCATTGGTTTCGTGATCAAGTCCTCCGGCAAAGTCAAGCAAGGTGGGAGTAATGTCGATGTGCGAAATCATAGCCGAGGTTCGGATCCCGCGTTTCTCGTTGTAGGGGTTGCGGACGATAAACGGCACGTTTAGACCACCTTCATAGGTCGTTGTTTTGCCTCCGGCGAAGGCCATGCCGTGATCAGATGTAAACACGATTAGCGTCTTGTCGTACAAACCCGATTCTTTGAGAATTTCTACCAGGCGAGCTACGCCTTGATCTATCCGTGAAACGCTTTGATAGTATTGTGCAAGCTCTTCGCGGGTTTCCGGCGTATCGGTTAGGAAGTGGGGGATTGGTACGTCTGCAGGATCGTAAAATATCTCGTTTACGCCGTCCCACGATTTTCGATTTGGCTTATTGCCGAACAAGTCAGCCTTGAGTTCGAGTTTTGATGTTTGGTCCTTTCCACCGCCGCGATGAGGATCACTGGTGGCAAAATAGAGGAAGAATGGCCGGTCGTCCTCTTGGTTAGCGATGAATTCACGGCAGTTGTCCGCCATTTGCACGGCATTTCGAGTAGGGCCCTTGAGGTAGGTTTCATAACGGAATACCTCTTCCGGACCGACATGATATTTACCAATGTGAGCGGTTCGATAGCCTGCCCGCGTCATAACGCGGGGCATGGCTAGAGAAATTGCGGCTGGGAAGGATGTGAACTTGTGGTAATGGTGCTGGTGGCCGAATTGACCGTTAGCGTGGTTATGTAGTCCACTCATGACAACACTGCGACTGGCGCTACAGCTGGCGGTCGTAGCAAAGGCGTGGGTGAAAAGTGTGCCATCTGCCGCTAGAGCATCAATGGCCGGTGTCACTGCTATCTTGTCTCCATAGCAACCAAGTGTTGGGCTTTCGTCGTCGGTAATGAAGAAGATGACGTTCTTTTCCGCAGCGATAATGCTGTTGCCTGTGGTGAAAGGACCGGAAATGCTGAGTAACAAGAGTAGTAGCGACGTGTAAGGTAAACGCACTATTGACCTCCTTATGACTATGTATGTTTGCAGTGACTTGTTGAATGATTCAGTAGATTATACTGTAAGGCCAGCTGAATTCCGTTGCCACCTGTTTTCCGGAGGATGGGCGGTAATGAAGCGTCTCTAACGAACAAGCAGTCAGGAAAGAAAAAAAACGTTATGGTTACGATTCTCGAAAATGACCAGATGCCGTTTGTCGATGTCCCTCGCATTTCGACACGGGTCCTGAGTGGAGCATCCACTGGGGCGGCCGAGACAACTGTGTGGGAACAGTGGATCGAACCTGACGGCTTTATACCGATGCACTATCACGATACGGAAGAGGTGCTTGTTATACTTGAAGGTGACGTGATTATCGAGCTGGAAGAAGGAAAAACGACTGTTTGCGGTCCGGCCAGTATTCTGGTTGCACCAAATGAGCTGCATGGCCTACACCCCCAATCCGGTGCACGCGTTCATCTACTCGGGATCTTTCCAACCGGTAATCCACGTATATGGGACGCGACTGGAAGTCCACGCCCTCTACCTACTGCAGATATTCAAACCACGTGTAACCCTTTTGAAGGTAACCATGAATAAGATTGACTTTTCGATGAGCGTAAAAACTTATAGTTGCATTGGCCTATTGTTGACGTTCTCGATGCTATTGGTAAAACCGTTGCATGGAGATCAGCCAAATGTGGTGTTTATATTGGTGGACGACCTTGGGTTTATGGATATTGGTGCCAATAATCCCAAGACGTTTTATGAAACACCGCATGTTGATGAATTGGCTGCGTCCGGAGTAAGGTTTACTAACGGTTACGCCGCGAATCCCGTATGCAGTCCTACTCGCTACAGTATCATGACAGGCAAATATCCATCACGGACGAATGCCACCAATTTCTTTTCGGGGGCCAGGAGTGGAAGGTTTCGCCCGGCGATTCTATACGATCGCATGGACGTCGAGGAGGTAACGATTGCCGAGTGTTTTAAAGATGCCGGATATAGGACTGCATTTTTTGGTAAGTGGCACTTAGGCCCGACGGAAGAGTATTGGCCTGAGAATCAGGGGTTCGATATTAACGTTGGTGGCTTTAGTCGGGGTGCTCCACCCGGGGGGTACTTCGCCCCCTACAAAAACCCTCGCCTTTCGGATGGTCCCGAGGGAGAACACTTAACGGAGCGTTTGACGAACGAGGTTTTGAAAACGTTGGATGAAGTGAAGGAAGATCCGTTTTTTCTCTATTTATCGTATTACACCGTCCACACTCCGCTTCAGGCCCCAAATGAGCTCGTCGAAAAGTATCGCGCCAAAGCGAAGCGTCTCGGCTTGGATGAAGGCGAAGACTTTGCTCCGGAGGAACAGGTTTTGCCAGGGGGCAATCCGAGGCGTGTTCGAGTCGTGCAGGATCATGCCGTCTATGCTGCGATGGTCGAAACCATGGACTTAAGTGTGGGTAGGATCTTGGCAAAGTTGGACGCACTAGGTCTAAGAGAGAATACAATCATTTGCTTTACGGGTGACAATGGCGGCCTGTCAACCAGTGAAGGGTCGCCAACCTCAAATCTTCCGCTACGGGGGGGTAAAGGCTGGCTATACGAAGGAGGGATACGTGAGCCATTCATTATAAGTCATCCACGTAGTATTCCCTCTCGTGTAGATGCGACGGCCGTCTGCAGTGTAGATTTTTATGAAACACTGTTGGATCTGGCAGAGATCAAAACCAAGAAACGTGTGGTTACCGATGGGGTGAGTCTAGCTGGATTGCTCCAAAATGAGAAAAAGATTAAGCCGCGAGATTTGTACTGGCATTATCCGCACTATAGTAACCAGGGCGGATTTCCTGGTGGAGTTATTCGCAGGGGAAATTACAAATTGGTCGAGCGTTTCGAGGACGGACGGTTGCATCTCTATGATTTATCAACGGATGTCGGAGAACAACATGATATTAAGATGCAACATCCGAAACTCGTCCTGGACATGAAACAGTCACTTCATAAATGGTATGAAGATGTCGATGCTCAATTTCTACGCGCCAAGCCCGACGGGGAAGATCCCTGGCGACCTGGCGATAACTAAGTTCAGTGTTAATTGGGTTGTTGAAAGCGTAAAATGACGAAATGCCGCATAGGCATTCATATTCCAATAATGTTGTTGCTAGTGATGAGTGTTGTCGGCTCTGGGCAGCGTATTTGGTTTAGTCCATGAAATGGCCTGCTGAGACTTCTCGGTTGTTAGGAATTATTGATGCCGAGTCTGATGATTCGGTGCATGGCCGCAAATGGCAGATGAATGCTGGGGCCTCAACGGTGGCGATCGCCAAGGAATTCGTCCAAAATACCCATTGTTACTGTGGAAAGTATAGCTGCATTATGAAGAAGCTACTGATTATTATACACCTCATGGCGTTGTCGTTTTTAACCAACGGATTACGCGCAGAGCGACCGAATATCGTTCTCATCATGTCGGACGATATGGGGTATTCCGATATCAGTTGTTACGGTGGCGAAATTGATACTCCCAATTTGGATAGTCTGGCTCATGGTGGGTTGCAGTTTACGCAGTTTTATAACACCGGAAGATGCTGCCCTACGCGTGCCTCACTATTGACCGGGCTATACCCGCATCAGGCTGGAGTTGGTTGGATGATGAGCGACAGTGGTCACGATGGTTATCGTGGAGATCTCAACCAGAATTGTCGGACCATTGCGGAAGTACTACGACCTGCCGGGTACAGTACTTATATGTCGGGCAAATGGCACGTAACAAAACAGGAAAGTGCAACGGGGGAACAGTATAACTGGCCACTGCAGCGGGGCTTCGACAGGTTTTACGGAACGATCTCAGGCGCGGGAAGTTTTTGGGATCCCTGGTCACTCGTTCGACAAAACACACCAATCTCCAGCTCTGCCGATCCCGAATATGACCCGGATGTATACTACTATACCCATGCAATTTCTGATCAAGCCGTTCGGTTTATTGAAGAGCATCATGTGGATGCGGCAGATAAACCGTTCTTTCTTTACGTTGCTTACACAGCCGCGCATTGGCCGATGCACGCATTGCCGGAAGATATAGACAAATATCGAGGTCGTTTTGATAAAGGGTATCAGCGGCTGCGTGAGGAACGATTCGAACGGATGCGAAAACTGGGACTCGTTGGTAAGCACTGGGAGTTGTCAAAGCCAGCTGAGGACTGGTCTCAGGTTAAAAATCGTGAGTGGGAACTGCGCAATATGGAAGTGTATGCAGCCATGGTTGACAGCATGGATCAGGGAATTGGATCGATTATTGGCGCATTGAAGGCGGCCGACATGTTCGAGAATACGTTAATTCTGTATTTGCAGGATAATGGGGGATGTGCGGAAGGGCTCGGGCGAAGCCCGCGTGGCGGGGTGACTACACGACCGAGCATGGCCACGTTGCCTCAGATGGCTGCAACGGATCTCCAGACAAAAATGATTCCTGATCAGACACGCGATGGCTATCCAACGGTGATGGGGCCGGGCATCATGCCGGGGCCGGATGGGACTTATATCGCTTACGGACGTGGTTGGGCCAACGTTTCCAATACACCATTTCGAGAATACAAACATTGGGTACACGAAGGAGGTATTTCGACTCCCCTTATAGCTCATTGGCCTGAAGGTATAAAACGGCAGGGTAAATTTGAGCGCCAACCCGGTCATCTGATAGATGTGATGGCTACGTGCGTAGACCTGGCACAGGCAGAATATCCTGAAAAAATCGGTGACAATGTTATTAAACCATTGGAAGGTAGGTCTCTGAACGTTGCCTTTCAAGGGAAAAATATCGAGCGGGAAGCATTGTTTTGGGAGCATGAAGGTAACCGTGCGGTAAGAGAAGGAGATTGGAAACTGGTGGCCAAGGGAGTCAACGGCGCATGGGAGTTGTACGATATTGGGAAGGACAGGACCGAACAGCACAACCTTATAGAACAAGAACCAGAGATCGCGACTCGGCTTGAAAAGAAATTTGAGGCATACGCTCGGCGGGCCAATGTTTATCCACTCGTTCCTTATAGAAACCGGCCCCCAAAACTTAGCAACCGACGTCTGTTTGATCTTAAACACGGCGACGTGTTGGCGCAAAAGGATGCTCCAAACATCGTAGGCAAGTCGTTCGAGCTTGAAGCCGAATTGTCGTCCGAGTTGACTCAGGGAGTGATTGTCGCTCAGGGTGGGACTTCACATGGCTGGAGCTTATTCCTCAACGAAAATATGATTAGGGTGTCAGCCCGGATAGGCGGAAAGCTAGTTGTTATTAAAAGCGACAAGAAACTTCCGTCGAGTAATGGTAATAAGACAGTAGGCTTTTCGTATTCAAAGGATGGTCAGATTAGTGTTAAATCTGGGGAGACGGTGCTGCTAGAGGGCAATCTTGGTGGTTCGATGGTGGAAGTGCCGCTAGATCCATTAGAAGTAGGTAAGGACACTAACGGTATTGTAGGCCCATATCCATCCGGGTGGGACGCCAACGGTGAAGTTATTAAGGTGCGTTTAGAGATCGGGAATAAATAGCTAATGATGTTTCGTAATTGGTACCAGCTACTGACTGTTGCGGTTTGTATGTTCGCTGGTAACGTATTGAGTGCTTCCGGTAATCCACCCAACATTGTGTTATTTTTTGTGGACGATCTTGGTTGGTCTGATCTTGGTTATTCTGGGAGTTCGTTCTATGAGAGTCCCAACGTTGATCGGCTAGCAATGGAAGGTGTTGTCTTTACGAACGCTTATGCCTGTGCTCCCAATTGCGCTCCTAGCCGAGCATGTCTAATGAGTGGAATGTATACGCCCAGGCATGGAGTCTATACGGTTGGAAACTCCACGCGTGGTAAAAGTGTGGATCGCAAACTCATCCCCGTTGATAATAAGACCGTGTTGGCTTCGGAGATTAACACGCTACCAGAACAGCTGCGCCGTCTCGGGTATAGAACCGGGCATTTTGGAAAATGGCACCTTGGCGACGACCCGACGACGCAGGGAATGGATATTAACATTGCCGGTAAAATCTGGGGCTCACCCAGTGGTGGTGGATATCATAGCCCTTTCAACTTCCCCAATCTCAAAGAAGAGAAAGCAGGCGTCTATCTCACGGACAGAATAAGTGAGAAGGCCGTGGAGTTTATTCACGACAACCAAAACCGACCCTTTTTTCTTTACCTGGCTCATTATTCCGTTCATACCCCTATTCAACCCAAACAGCAATACAAAGCGTATTTTGAGAATCGTAAACCAGACCGCGGACATAACAATGCAGGATATGCTGCGATGGTTCGAAGTATGGATGATTCGCTAGGTCGCGTTCGAACGGCATTGAAGGATCTGAAGCTGGACCAAAATACGGTCATTATCTTTACGTCTGATAATGGAGGTCACGGAGGTGTCACCAGCAACCGGCCTCTACGCGGCAGTAAGGGCATGTTGTATGAAGGTGGTATTCGTGTTCCCTTCATTGCCCATTGGCAAGGTGAATTCGGGAAGCCACGTCAGGAAGACGTTCCTGTAATCGGTGTGGACCTGTTACCGACGTTACTTGAACTAGCAGGTGGCAAGCCATCAAAAAAACAACAAGTCGATGGTGAATCTATCGTTGGTGTGTTGACCCATGAAAACCAGGAACTTGAGGATCGAGCAATTTACTGGCATTTCCCTGCGTATTTAGAACGATATAGGGGGTTACCGGAAGAGGGCCCGTTCCGTACGACTCCTGCAACGGCGATCAGGTCGGGCAAATGGAAGTTGATCCGGTTTTATGAATCCGGTCGTGAAGAACTATACGACCTAGACGAAGATATATCGGAATCTGAAAATTTGTCGGCGGCATATCCCGACGTGGTTAAAAAACTAAGTGTTCAACTTGACCGTTGGTTAGCTGACACGAATGCGTTTATTCCTAGCATGCTAAATCCTGATTATGCCGGAGTTGAAAGTGATTAGATTCGTGAGAATAATGTGCCTCGCCTATGTGTACCTGATTTTCACGGCGGATGCATCTGCCGATCGCCCGAATGTCATTTTGGTTATGGCCGATGACCTGGGGTACGGTGACATTGGTTGTTATGACGGCTGGATCAAGACTCCCCATATCGATTCGATTGCCAGGAATGGGGTTCGTTTTACCGACTATCATTCTAACGGTAATGTATGCAGCCCCACTCGGGCGGCTTTAATGACGGGGCTATATCAACAAAAGGTGGGGATCCCTTTTGTTGTCGTTGCGGCGGAAAATAATGTAAATCATTTTGCTGGAATACAGCCTAGCGAGACGACGTTGGCGGAAGTGATGAAGTCTGGTGGTTATGCGACTGGAATTTTTGGGAAATGGCATCTAGGTTACTACCCCCGGTACAACCCTGTGAGACATGGGTTTGATGAATTCGTAGGATACGTAAGTGGTAACGTAGACTTCTTCTCTCACATCGATCAGGCAGGTAATCTGGACTGGTGGCGAGCTACCCAATTGAAAAACGAGGATGGCTACTCAACCCACTTGATCACGGCCCATGCGACAGCGTTTATTGATAGGCATGCAAACAAAAAGCCCTTTTTTCTGTACGTACCCCACGAGGCACCCCACTACCCCTACCAGGGACCAGCAGATAAAGCCGACAGGACAGTGGGGGGGGAATTTGAAAACCACGGCAGTCGAGTCGATAAGAAACAGGCGTATCGGGAAATGGTCGTCGAGATGGACAAAGGAGTGGGCGAAATTCTTAAAGCATTGCAGCGGAATAAGATCGAGGACAACACTATCGTGATCTTTTGTTCTGATAACGGCGCTACATCTCTAGGTAGTAACGGTCAACTACGAGGTACGAAGGGTACGAATTTTGAAGGTGGGCACCGAGTTCCGTGTGTGGTGCAGTGGCCCGCGAAGTTTCCAAAGAACAAAACGAATCCTCAATTGATGTTATCGATGGACTGGATGGCCACCATTCTGGGGATAACAGGGCTTCGTGAGAAATGCAGTAGGCAACTCGACGGGCACGACTTGACGGAATATATCCTTGAAACGCGAAGGCCGGGAGAGCGTACGGTCATGTGGGGAGACTCGACGCTTCGTAGTGGTAAATGGAAATTGATGTTGCCTCAAAAGCAACATGACGAACTTGGTTTGTACGACCTTAGTCAAGACATTTCCGAGTCGAAGAATCTGGCAGCAAAATATCCCGCGGTCGTTGAATTGTTGGTCGCGGATCTAAAAGAGCTTAGTGACGACGCCGAAATGCGAGCCACGAGACAACCTGTCGAGGCACCTGACACACCTAACTCTGCTAAATAGAGGACTGAAAATCTATGACACGTTTTAAAACGTTACTCGGAATAACATTAGTTCTGTTGGTTGGCCAATTTGCCTGGGGGGAGTTGCGTGTTAAGTCGACTCAACAGCAAAACGATGATGCGGCCAAAAAGGTTGAACGTAAGTTTCGTCAGTACAAGCGGGTACATCAGGAAATCTTGAAGCTTATCGTAGCCGGTAATGAAGATCAGGCATTAAAGGAACTGGACACGATTATACGCGTTGTACCCCGGGACGGAGAATCTCATTACATGCGAGCCGTGTGTAACGCGCGACTCTCGCTGGTCGAAAAAGCGATCGCTGATGTGAAGCGAGCTCTGGAGCTCGGTATTGAACCGTCACGGTTTCGCGGAGGAACAAAAACTGGACTCGAATCGCTTCGTGGTAACGAAACATTTGAAGCCCTGTTTCGTGATATCGGTTCGGGAATTGTCCATGGTCCGATGGTAGGGAGGAATACTGGCGATAGCCTGTCATTTTGGGTGCGGACGGTGCAGGAAACAGAAGTTCGAGTCCGGTGCTGGGAAAAAGGGAAGCCAAGACTGGTTGCTAATGGGATATCCAAAAGTCTGGAAGAAACGGACTATACGGCGGTCGTAACAGTGGATGGCCTGAAACCGAATACGCAGTATCATTATTCGATTCAGCTTGATTGCGCTCCTGATCATCGTGACGTGTACCAAGTGAAAACTCTGGCTACACAGGGGGAATCAGTGAAGTTTGACGTTGCATTCGGCGGGGGAGCCGGCTACGTTCCTCAGCATGAATACATGTGGAATACCATTCATGACACCAAGCCGGATGTGTTGATGTTGTTGGGTGACAACGTTTATAGTGATGCCCCCGAGATTCCTGAGATGCAGCATTATTGCTACTATAGACGACAATCCAGGCCTGAATTTCGTCAGTTGATTTCCAATGTCAGTGTGTATTCTATTTGGGACGACCACGATTTTGGGGTGAATGACTGTCAGGGTGGACCGGCTATCAAATCGCCATACTGGAAACGTCCTGTCTGGAACGTCTTCAAGAATAACTGGGTCAATCCTGCTTACGGTGGTGGCTCGGAGCAGCCTGGAGTGTGGTTTGATTATTACATCGGTGATGTTCACTTCATTATGACAGATGGCAGGATTTACAGGGATCTGAGACCCGAAGGCGGTGGCCGTCCGACGATGCTCGGTCCCGTTCAGCGGGAATGGTTAAAAAAGACGATCGCAGAGTCCGAAGGAACCTTTACCGTCCTCGTTTCACCAGTGCCGTGGGTGTTCGGCGCCAAAGGTGACAGTAAGGATACATGGAATGGGTTTAAGCAAGAGCGGCACGAAATTTTCGATGTTATCAAAGATGCGAAAAAGGATGGTGTGCTGTTGATGTCCGCCGATCGGCACCGAAGCGATTTGTGGAAAATCGAGCACGAAGGCGTCTATGCGCTTTATGAATTCAATAGTTCCAGACTTACGAATCAGCATGTACACCCTGAGCTTCCAGCTGCTGAATTTTCGTACAACAAAAAACAGTCGTTCGGTTATGTGAAGTTCGATACCACTCTGAAAGATCCTGAAGTTGAATACTCAGTAATCAACATAGAAGGCAAAGTTATCCATTCAAGAAAGTTGAAACGAAGTGAAATCAGTTATTAGGTTGAAAGCCCTGGTAATTTTATTAATCGTCCAGTGCGTCGCCTATGGTGCGGAATGGGGGCGGTTTCGCGGCCCAAATGGGACAGGGGCAATCACTGGGAAAACATTGCCCGTTGAATTCGATGAATCCAGCTCGAATTGGAGTGTGGTTGTACCGGGGAAGGGTAATTCGTCACCAGTGATTGGTGGTGAAAACGTTTATCTAACTAGTGCGATCGTGGATAAGGAATCTAAGAGCGGAGCCCGAACTTTGCATGCCTTTGCTCTTGAGGACGGCAAGCTACAGTGGTCGGTGGCTGCTGCCTTTGCTACCTATAAGACGAACAATCGAAATGGATTCGCCAGCTCATCCGTATGTGCGGACGAAAATGGGGTTTACGTGTTCTGGCAAGCGGAACAGGGTTCAAGTTTGACAGCTTATGATCACGATGGAGAGTTGCGTTGGAATTACGACGTTGGGAAGTTTGGCGCTGGAACGGGAGCCGGGACGTCCCCAGTTGTGCACAAGGGCGTCATTTTGCTAAGTCACGACAATGAGAAATTTGAGAGTTTCCTGCTCGCTGTGAATGCCAGCAACGGTAAGCGGAAGTGGCAAGTCGTAAGGAAGACTCAACGGACGGGCTATGCCACTCCCGTTATTTTTGAACCGAGTTCGGGTGAAACGCAGGTCGTGTTTAGCCATTCCTACGAAGGAATGGTAGGCGTGTCGTACGAGACCGGGGAGATTATTTGGCAAAATGTTGTCTTTGGAGAACACAATCAACGGGCGGTGGGATCGCCGATCGTGATCGGAGATCAGGTGATCGCAGCGAGCGGATTTACGAATGGTATCCGAACACTAGTTTCGGTGAAGCCGGATTATGTCAGTGATAGTCATGAAGCCCAGGTGCATTTTAAGACGACTCGGAACGTCCCCCATTGCCCTACGCCACTTGCCCTGGACGGCAAGTTATATTGTTGGACAGACCGCGGAATACTCGCCTGCCTTGATCTAAGTGACGGTTCTCAAGAATGGTTAACGCGGGTTGGTGGGGAATTCTTTGCTTCACCCATTGCCGTCAATGATAGAATCTTGGCGATTGACAGGAACGGGTCGATGGTTGTCATCACCGGTGGTGACCAATACAAAGAGCTTGGTCGTAGCGAGCTGGAGGACGGCGTCATGGCTACCCCGGCTCTAACTAAGGACGCGGTATTTGTTCGAACCGAAAATAGATTAATTCGCTTTGATTTGTCGTCTGAATGACGCTATTTACCAGCGTCACGGATCAAGTAGTTGGGTAATTCCTGAACATTCGGGCAACCTAATTGCTCAAGCACCTGCTGCAGTTGCCGTTTCATCATGGCCATCACGTGATTACCACCGCGTTTTCCAAGGGCTCCGACACCGTACATGAAAGACCTGCCCATAAACGTAAAGTCCGCGCCGCATGCCAACGTTCTCGCGATGTCCGGGCCACTGCGTATGCCACTGTCCATCATGATGGTTAACTTGTTTTTGTATTGTTGCACCAGTCGGGTTAGAGGGACGATGGTGGACTGACCAGCATCGAGTTGGCGGCCTCCGTGGTTTGAAACGATAATGCCGTCGATACCTATCTTGATGACTTCGTCGCAATCCGCTTCATTGACAATTCCCTTGACTACAAGCTTGCCGTCCCAACGGTCTCGCAATACTTTAAGTTTTTCAAGGTCGAGACGCCCATTGAAGGTGTCGTCCATGAATTTGCCTAACTGTTTTAAGTTCATTTTGCCGGGCATATACTTTTCCATCGTATTGAAGTTTGGTTTGCCGAAGCGTAATGAATTAAAAGCCCAGGTGGGGTTCATAAACATTTGCAGAATATTTGCCAGTGTCATCTTGGGGGGCATCGCCAACCCATTGCGAATGTCACGTGGCCGATAACCAAAGGTCGGCACGTCTGCCAAGGCAACGAAGACTTTGTATTCATTGCTATGAGCTCGGTCCATGATGTCGAAGAGAATTTTATCTTCCGCCGGATAGTAAAGCTGGAACCACGCCTTGCCGTCGGTAGCTTCAGCGACTTGTTCGATGGACGCGGTCGTTACAGTGCTAAGGCAAAACGGGACATTGTGACGCCGCGCCGCCTTTGCAAGGATGATGGGCGAATTTGGCCACATCAAACCCTGTAGACCGACCGGTGCCACGCCAAATGGAGCGTTGTATTTTTCACCAAAAAGGGTGGTGCTGATGTCGTAGGCTGGAGGCGGTGTAAGATAACGCGGTTCTAACTCCACTCGCTGTATATCGGAAATATTCTTATCCAGGTTGACATCTTCATTGCAGCCGCCATCCAAGTACTCAAATGCGAATTTAGGCATGCGGCGAAAGGCACGGTTACGTAAGTCTGCCATGGCAGGGTAGCGGGAATCAAAATCCTGCATTGCTTCTTGTGGAGTCATGAACAAATGACCTGGATGAAAGTGAAATGTTTAAGTTCTCAAATATTCATTTTAGGTCCTGCCTATTAGACGACTAGACAAGCGAGAGGAAAAACTTCGTCTTCGCGTAATGTTTTCAAAATTAGTTATAATAAGAATGAATGAATTGAGAACTATTATGTTTCCTCTGATGATTTAAGGTGTTGATAACATGAGACTCACGACGGCTTTCGTACTTTTGGCCCTCCTGATCCTAAGTCCTTACACAAAAGCACAGGACTTTCAGAGTATTTTCAACGGCAAAGACCTGACGGGCTGGCAAGGTGATAAAGAGCTTTGGACGGTAAAAGACGGCGTTATTACTGGAGTGACGAATAAAGACGCACCCATTGCTCATAATAAATTTCTCATCTGGGATGGCGTCGTTAAAGATTTTACGTTCAAGGCTCAGTTTCGCCTAACAGGGAATAATAATTCTGGCGTCCAGTATCGTAGCCAGCGATTTGGTGAGCAGTCTGCCTATCGTGTTAGAGGTTATCAAGCTGATATACATTCAAACCCACCCTATACAGGGATGCTTTATGATGAAGGTGGCCGCGGAATCGTCGCGCAACGTGGGCAGAAGGTCACGGTAAATAAGGCTGGAAAGTCTGAAGTCACTGGAAAGACCGATGGCCTCGTTAAGGAAGACCTTTCAAAATGGACCGAAATCGAAATTACCTGCATTGGCAATCACCTTGTTCATAAAATTAACGGCAAGGTGACTGTAGATATCACCGACGACGATGAAAAGAACAGAGAATTTGAAGGGCTACTAGCGTTACAAATCCATGCCGGTGGGCCGATGACGATCGAGTTTAAAGATCTACAGCTAAAACACATTGTAAAAAAAAAAGTAACCAAGGCCATCCCGCAATGGATCTGGGTAGGAAATAACAACACAACGGCTAGCAATCAGCATGTGTTCCTACGTAAAAATGTTTTAGTTCCCGCTGGCCGGTTTGGAGGAGCTAAGCTTACTTTCGCGTGTGATAACGTCGCTCACGTCTATATCAACGGCGTCAAAGTTGCCAGTAACGATAACTTCAACAAACCGACGGGAAAAGAAGTTAAGGAGTACCTACGCCGAGGTGAAAATGTCCTTGCCGTGGTAGCGGCCAATTCTGAAGCGGAAGGACCGGCCGGCTTCGTTGCGAGGCTGGATTTAGAGCTCGACAGGGAAAGCCCTCGTATCATTAGTGACGCTAGTTGGGTTGGAGGCCTCAGTGAATCCGCAGGCTGGAAGACTGATCTTCTGCCTCCCCCCGACTTTAAAGCCATTAGGCCCATTGGTGCGTTGGGGTGTGAACCATGGACACAGGTTACCAGTGCTTCGCTGGATGCAGCCATTCCGCTGAAGTCATTAGTCGCTACGAATACGGAAGATTTAATAGTGGCAAAAGGGTTTCAAGTTGAGCTCCTGTACGATGTGCCGAAAGACCTGCAGGGTTCGTGGGTCAATATGTGCACGTTGCCAGATGGTAAGCTAATCGTTTCGGATCAATATGGAAGCCTTTACGAAGTAGTTCCTGCGCCGATTGGTGAACCAGCTACAGTGACCAAGGTGATGAAACTTGATATTGAATTGGGGATGGCTCATGGACTTCTTTGGGCATTCGATTCTTTGTTCGTAATGGTCAATGGCGGGAATAAATACACCTCCGGTTTGTATCGTGTCTCGGATTCGGATCAAGATGGTAAACTTGACAAGGTAACGCTCTTGCGGGAAATCAGCGGAGGCGGAGAGCATGGTCCGCATGCCATCTTGGCACATCCTGATGGAGAGAGCCTAGTCGTTGTCTGCGGCAATTCGACAAAACTCGTCGAGATGGACGATTCACGCGTTCCATTAGTTTGGGACGAGGATCTGTTACACGAAAGAACTTATGGCCGCGGTTTTATGCGTGGAGTGCCAGCGCCGGGCGGCTGGATTGCGAAGGTTGACCCAAATGGAAAAAATTGGGAGTTGCTGGCGACTGGATTTAGAAACCAATTCGATGCAGCCTACAATCGCGAAGGTGAATTGTTTGCTTACGATGCGGATATGGAATGGGATGTAAACACGCCATGGTATCGTCCAACGAGAATCTGTCACGTGGTTAGCGGAGCGGAGTTTGGCTGGAGAAACGGATCGGGGAAATGGCCGGTTTATTTTCCGGATAGCGTTCCACCGGTCGTCAACGTGGGTCCCGGATCGCCTACTGGAGTGTGCTTCGGGTATGGAACTAAATTTCCAGCTAGGTATCAAGATGCTTTGTTTATCTGTGATTGGAGTTATGGGAAACTTTACGCTGTCCATATGAGTCCTGACGGCTCTACTTATCAGGGTTCACTGGAGGAATTCGTGGCAGGCACACCGCTTCCGCTGACGGACGTTGTGGTCGGTCCCACTGATGGCGCACTTTACTTCACGATCGGCGGGCGGCGCACAAAATCAGGCTTGTATAGAGTGACCTACGTCGGAGACGAGTCGACCAAAGAATCGTCAGGTGTACAGGCAGAAAAGGCCGCCCGTGAGCAACGACGGAACCTGGAGCAATATCATACTGTGGTTGGGAAAGAGGCGGTCCTTGCTTCAATGTCCGGGCTGGGTAGTGATGATAGGCAGATTCGTTATGCGGCTAGAATCGCATTGGAACATCAGGATGTTGATCTGTGGCAGTCGTTAGTCCTCGCGTCAGACGACGTAGAGGTTTCATTGAACGGGATGCTCGGTTTGGTTAGGGTTGCTAATGCACACTTGCGTCAGAATTTGCTTCAAAAACTGTATTCTTTTGAATTCAGGAAGTTAGGAGAACGCCAAAAGATTCTCTGGCTGCGAGTCTACGGACTTGTATTTATGCGAATGGGAGCAGCAACGGCTGAGGATGCTGCCGAGATAAGAAGGCAACTCGAACCCGAATTTCCGGGGCGCAATGCGGCGATTAACTCAGAGGTATTGAAACTACTGGTCTATGCTGAATCTGCCGACGTGACTCCGGCAGCAGTGCATTTGCTTTTGAACGCTCCTACTCAGGAAGAGCAAATTGATTATGCAAAAACGCTCCGTCACCAATTGTATGGGTGGACTTCCGACTTACGCAGAGGTTATTTTGAGTGGTTTCTGAAAGCAGCAAATTACCGTGGCGGTGCTAGTTTCACGATGTTCCTCGAAAACATCAAAAAGGATGCAGTGTCAAATCTGCCACCACAGTCAGCTGAAGATCTGGAGGCGATCATCGAGAAGAGTTTGGAACAAACCAATCCACTGAATCACACTCAACGCCGGTTTGTCAAACAGTGGAGTATCGACGAGTTGGTGCAACTTGCCGCGCAAGGGTTGAAGGGCAGAAACTTTGAGAAAGGCTCGCAACTGTTCGGAGAGACGAATTGTTTCGCATGTCATCGGTTTGCAGGGAAAGGCGGAGCTATTGGTCCGGACCTGAGCTCTGTGGCGGGGAGGTTTAGCCGTAAGGACCTAATCGAATCAATCGTTGACCCCAATAGAGTGATTAGCGACCAATACGCCGCAACTACTTTCATAACTCTTGATGGGAAGATCGTCACTGGCAGAGTGGCCAATCTTTCTGGTGATAATATTCTCGTGCAGACGAACATGTTAGATCCGGGAAACTTCACCGCTATCGACACAAAGATGATTGATGAGCAGTTTGCATCCAAAACGTCCTTAATGCCAGAAGGACTGCTGAATACGCTTGATGAAGAAGAAGTGTTGGACTTGCTTGCATTTTTGCTGTCGAGGGGCGATCGGAATAGTAAGATGTTTCAGAAGTAATACATCATGATTCGACTCGCGGAATTGCCGATAACTAGACTGGAATTGGCGCTGTTTAATATGAGTTACTACAATAGAAACTAGCAAACGTATCACTCTTAAGGGAATTCTATCGTGCTGTCTATCTTTGGGAAAAAAACGGGGAAGTATTGTAACGGACTTGATCGCCGACGGTTTATTCAAATCGGCGCTTTAGGACTGGGCGGTATGTCGCTTGCGAATCTCATGCAGGCCGAAGCGGCGACTTCCTATCCTAAGAAATCTAAGCGTTCGGTGATTCTGATCTGGCAGCACGGAGGGCCTAGTCAACTAGATACGTTTGATATGAAGCCCGACCAGCCTGAGGAAATCAGAGGACCCTGGACTTCTATCAATACAAATGTCCCTGGTGTACGGATTAGCGAACTTTTACCGCATCATGCCCAGGTGATGGATAAGGTGTCGATCATCCGTAGCTTCTCTCACGGCAATGGTGACCATTGGGCTGCAGCTCATTGGTTACTCACTGGTTACACAGGTGCAACCGGTTCCGATCGCATACCACGCAATCCGTCTATGCAGTCGGTTTCCTCGTATTTATTGGGGCCTCGTCGCAGCGGTGTCCCTAGTGGTATTAATATCAACGACGGAGGTTTTGGGTTCCACGGTGCAGCCTATTTAGGCGTCAATCACAATCCGTTCCGCATTGGTGATTTCAGTTATGGAAATGAAGCCGGAAGATTGCCTACAGGTTCTGACAAGAGTTTTTCTCTTGTGGACGGGCTATCGGAGAACCGCGTGATCAACCGTGTTTCGTTACTTCAGCAATTCGACACGATGCGACGTGAGGCCGATGCAACCGGAACGTTCCAGGGAATTGACGAAATGAATGCCCAGGCTCAGGAAATTATACTATCCGGGCGGGCTAGAAAGGCCTTTGACCTTTCGGAAGAGGATCCGAAGCTAGTGGAATCCTACGGGCCGGGATGGGGTGAACAGGCTTTGCTTGCTCGGAGGTTTATCGAATCCGGCGTGAGATTCGTAACTCTCAATACTGGATACTGGGATGATCATGGCAACCTTAAAAATGCGTTGAACGACAAGATGGTCCGACATGACCGTGCAGTAGGTGTCCTTATAAAGGATTTATCTGATCGGGGCATGTTGGATGATACGCTTGTTGTAACCGCAGGGGAATTTGGCCGTACTCCACGTATCAATGGTAACGCAGGGCGAGATCATTGGCCTCAGGCCCAAAGTATCCTGATAGCAGGCGGAGGGTTCCAACACGGTCAGTTCATTGGTGCTACTAACTCTAAGGCAGAGCATCCGGTCGACCGCCCGATTAAACCGGCGGATCTAAATGCTATTATTTATCATTCGCTCGGATTGCGGGCAGAGGACACCTATCCGAATCTCGCAGGACGGCCAATTCATCTCTATGAAAAAGGTGTGGTCCCGAGGGAATTGCTTTAAGGAAATATTATTGCTGATAAAAAGTCCGTGTTTGCTCGCGCGTGAGTGTAGTCCCTAATAACGCAGGCAAACCGGACAACATGACTCGGTTGCTTGCGAGTCTGATCATATAAAAACGATCTCCCAAAGCGATCGGATCAAGATAATTGCCTTCCAATAAGGGTGTTGTTGGGTTCAGGGAGTCGATACTTAGGATAATACTGCTGTCCCGAAACGTTATTATTAAATGCCCCCCATTATCAACTAGTTGGAGATCGCGAATTAAACTGTTGAAGCGCCGGTGTCTAACGATTTGTTGGTCAGTCAATGAATAGATGATGAGTCTGTTGTTGTCGGTCAGGAGAACTAGTTCATTCACTTCTGAGCGTAAAATCGCGGACTTAATTGGTAAGGGGACTGTGGCATTGATTTCAGCGTCGTCAGCTTCAAGATTCATAAAAAGGTGTTCGTCAGGTCGCGTTCTCCTAGTCATGATTAGCTGGAATTTATTAGATGATGTATTCCAAAATGTCTCTCGAATGAACCCATCGAATTCATAGGGTTCGCTGTATTCAAGTGCTTCTAAATCGACTTGGAAGGCTCTGGAAGAGACCTGACTTGACGTCAGCAGTAGTTGTCGAGCATCACTGGACAGCGTGGTCTTGAGAAGTCCATTCAGATCATTGGGGTGTGAATAAGTATAGGTTTGGTCTTCTTTGAAGTGGTAAAGCTTAGTCGAACTGCATACGTATCCTGAGTCGGATTGAGCGGAATAGCAAAAAGTGTCGAGATTCACATCGGACGGGAAGGTGTAGGACGTTGAAAACTTGCCGTCCGCACTGATTCGTAGAACTGTTATACGTTCGCTGTCTTCGACGCCCAGGAACCGACCCTCTCCTAGAGGTCTCAGGAACCGAATAGGGGCGGGATGCTCGTGGAGTGTGGTTTGCTGACCGTTTGGGAATATACGTATTACTTGATTTTCGCCTTTTTGTGCAACCATATTGCCATCGATGGTGAAGCCTAGGTGGCTTAAGTCCCTACCGATGGAAAAAGAATCGGAATTGCTAATGGAAGGTTGCAGATACGTTTCAAGCATTCCGTTGGATAGCATGACCTGTTTTGATTCGCCGTCAGATGTGGCCGCCACAACAGATGATGTAAGGCTTAGCGGAGTGCCGTTGTTCAGTAAATTATCTGCGTCAAGCTCGTATAAACGGCCATCTCGATTGAGTATCTGCAGAGTGCTTTGATTGACATCCAGAATGCGTGAATGAATAGCGTCGTCGAGCCGCCGAATTGTTGGGTTCAATCGGCCGTCAAGTTTTACCAACGTTCCCTTCGCAAATAGAAGGTAATGGGCATTGCCGTACTCAGCAAAATCGACTAGCTGGTTATCATCGGATGATGGCCGGAAACGGATACGGCGCGCATTAGATTCGCCAAACGCAAATTCATTTATGTACGACTGATCCGTTAGTAATGCGACGGAATTGTCAGAGGCAAACCAGAGCTGTCGGCATTCCGAAGGCAAAGGAAAGCTATAACGGAGTCGCTTTGCTTGGAGGTCCAGGATTTGCAAGGTGGTGTCGAAGGTGAAGGCCAACATCGCGCCATCCGGAGAAATCGCAATTCGGTTGGGAGCTGTTGGTAACGTCGTGAGGGGGGCCGACTGGGACAGTTGCTCAAGGGAATACGTCACAATACGGCCGTTTCTCAAGCCAGCGTAAATTGTTTGATTATTGAGTAACGCCGCAGTGCAATTGGCAGATAAACGGCCGAAGACAGGCGTTTCACCATTAAACATTGTGATGATTGATTCGTCATTGATGTTGGTGATTGCGACGCTTTCGTTATCGGAGATAAAAAAGTGTTCTAATCTTCCAGGAACCAGATGACTGTGGTGTGAGTCATCCAAGAAAAAGTGGATAAGCGTGCTGGAGTTAGAAGGCTGATTTTGGGCTACCACCAGAGAAGCCCCGTTACTAGCTATTTGTTTCGTTTGGCGATTTGTTGAAAGATCCAACTTTAGGTGTTTTTGGGATGTCCGGTTATAAGAATGGTTAGCGATAGCCCTCAGCAAAGGTGAATCCTGGATTGTTGAATCGTCTGACTCCGTCACGAATTGGAGGAGGGTGCGTGCGTTAGCCAAAGCTAGGTCATTGCGTCCCTGGAGGATATGTTGTCGGATTTGAGAACGAAAGGTTGTGAGTGAGGTGCTTCGAATTTGTTCTACGGCATCGGTAGCTCTGCGTTCATCGGCCTGAGCCTGGGCGAGCAGTTTTACGGCGATCGCATCCTGTTCTAAGGCATGCTTGTAATCGATTTGCGCGTTCTCATCGAGGACCTTACTTTCTTGTTGCAGCTTACGTGCCGTATCACGCTCTATGAGGGCAAGTTTTGCGTTACTTTTTGCGGCGGCCAGAAGGCGTTGGGCCTGTTCGAGAGCCTCGACTGAAGCGTTGGTTGCTTGCTCCTGTTGTCGACGTTCTTTTTCGATTTGTTGGTTGTCGTGGTAAAGGTGTCGGGTTATGTGTCGAGTGCCGGCAAGTGTCGCCTGAGCTTCTTCCGTTGCACTTCTCAGGATAAAGGTTTCGGTCAGCAGTGTAAAAATTAATAGGACTAAGGTGACCGAGCCAAAGAGAATGGAAAAAGGGTGGTGTCTTGACCACCTAGACAATGATTCGTAAAAGGAATCCTTATGGGCGATGGTTGGCTGATCTGCTAAATAGCTCCGAACATCATCCGCTAGTGAGGCGACGGATGTATAACAACCGTCGTCTAGAAAGGCTTTTTTTAGGATAGAGGCCAGTTGCGCGGGGACTGCAGAGCGTAGGACACGCAGACTGGACAAAGAATGGTCGTGCGGTGGAGTTCCGGTTAAAACCTCGAACAACAAAGCGCCGATTGCCCGGCAGTCATCGATGGCCAGTGTTCCGGTAAGTTCCTCGTCTTCCGAGACGACGGCTTTAGACCAGTTTAAGACCGTGACTTCACCAAATTCACCAATCGAAACCGAGCCTGAATTGATCTGACTGTGATAAACTCCTCGGGAATGCGCATAAGAAATCGCGTTGCAAACTGCCAGTAGGATATCGAGAGATTCTCGCAGTGTTGATCGGGTGAGGGTTCGCCGGTCTTCATGAAACGCGCGTACGTGCTGTTGTAAACTCGTGCCATCAACAAACTTCATCGTGTAATAGGGTTTGTTGTCAGCAGACCAAGCAAGAGAATATACAGGGAGTATGTTTGGGTGTTCCAGTTGACCCGCAATTTGCGCTTCCCGTATGAACTGTTTTACTTGCTGGGATTGTTCACCAGTCGATGTCTCGAGTTCTCGCAGTAGTATTTGCCTTCGGAGGACGTCGTCTGAAGCTAGCCACGCGTCACCCTGGTCCAACGTCTCACCGCCCGCCGTGTTAGTGTAGTGAATAGAGTTATTGTCGACTCGTTCTAGTTGTAGTGGTCGGGAAATTGTCGTTCCTAACGTTCGCCGTGGAGGGGTGGCACCAGTTCGGGAGCTGATAGAGGAGGGAGTACGAGACGAAGTGAATGCCGTGGCATTGGGGTCCACGGTTCGCCCAGCCAAGTCAGGAAGCAACTGAAGAATCAGATCGCAGTGGACCATTTCGGTATACAGTGCGGTCAAGATGCGGTTGATTTCTAATTGCGGATCGAGAGTCAGATCGAGATTGGATTGGTTATCGATAACCAGTTTGCGTAATTCACGTAGGAATTCTGTGGTGGATTTCGGATTCGCGATCTGGTCCTCGAGAAGTTGTTTCAAGGCGGTTTTATCAATCACGGCTCTACTCCGTCATTGTTAAGTAAACGACGCAGGGCAATATCTGCTAGGCAACGTTCAGTCCAATTAGGTCCCGGGTTGCCATCTTCCATTGAATTTGTAAGTCGATGGTTGTGTTTCAGGGCACGTATGGCAGACGGGGTTACAGGCGGATCCGCTGCGTTTATTAACATGATGGTTCCGCAAAAGTTCCGGATAGGAACGGATGCACGAGAACTCAAAAGGCTTTTGTAGTGAAGTTTGACACTTTCTGAATCTTTAAGCCTCCATGCATTAAGCAATAACGCTCGCAGCACGATGGGGTTTGAAGTAGCAGTGTTCTTCAAGCGGTCATAGACGGTATTTAGGTTGTCTAGCTCGAGTTGATGGGGAAGGATCGAGCTAGCAGCGGAGAAATCGACGAACTCTTGCGGTACAGTTAAGTCAACGTGGTCGCGCAACTTCTTGAGTGTCTGATGATACAAAGGGATATGATCAAGCCAGGCTGCGAGTACGCTTGCTTGATAAAGATGACGATATTGCCTTGACGCCGGGTAACCATCCAGAAGCGTCGAGACCGCGGCCGAGAATTGACGTGCACCAAGTTGAGCCAAGACGGTTTGGTCGATTAGCCGGGTCGCTTGTTGGCTTGTCAGTGTACCTAACGTGTCTTGACGGCTAGCTAACTCCTTCGCTAGTGGTTCCCAATAGGCCGGGTCTATTCGAGAGGAGTGCGTCTTGAGCCATCCAAGTGGGCTCGCGGTTCTTTCAGAGTCAAGATCTGGCAGGTTGAGATATGCAGTAACGGATGCGAGAGGACTTCTAGCTACCGTCTGGTCTTCGGAAATCAACATTCCTGTTAGGGCTAACGTTTCTACCGCAATGTCCGAGGCTGGGGAGTCGCTTGATGAGAGGTCATACAAATAGAGGCCTGCCGATGTAGCGGCGATGAGTTGGCATGAATCTATCTGGCAGTGAATGTCGAGTGCGTGGAATGGGTAAGGCACGAAGAGTGGTGGAGTTATTGGAGTATGTTGGTTGCTATTGTAAATCGTAATTTGATTGTCGGTGGCGAGAGCAAAAGTACCATCACTGGATAATGTCGTTGTCAGTTTGGGAAACGTACTTTGGTATTCCCGGGGCTTGCCATTGGTCACCCGTTGGACGAGCCCGTTTTCAAGAAACGCGATCGTTGGATTGTGTTGGAAACGGATTTTCAGTGCTGCTGCCAAAGGTGTCGCGTCAATATAGGCGCCGTCTGAACCTTGAGTGAATACGTTCCCTCGAGAATCTATGAGTGCCAGCTTTCCGTTGGCATCCCGGAGAAATTGATAGTCGTTGCCAGGAAACGAGTGTGTCGATAGGGGCTTAGGATCGGAAATTGAGAACTGTTCGAGCGTCGTGGTGTTTTCATCGTGATCGTAACACAATCCTGCGAGTTTCGAGGAGGAAACCCATTCAACTGAGTCGTACGACCGTACGGAGCCCTCCAGGCGGTTGTATTGTTCATTCTGCCGTGCCGTAGTTGAAAAGATGCTGACGGTCCGGTCTGCATGAGCTATCGCCAGTGTGCCCGTTTCAGCCTGAACTGCAAAACTATTGCCAGGCCCGTATAGGGCTTGCCTGTCGATCTGTATGTGGTTGCCTTCAGGCCGTAGAAAGAGGAGTTGTTTGTCTTCTATTAGATAACAGCCGGTTTTGGTGGGAAAAAACAAGGGTGTGCTTCCGTTGGAAGACTTATAAACCGCACTTGCAATTAAATCGAAGGGCCTTTCTGTTTGGCGTGACTCAATCTTGCCGTCAGCGGTTACCGCAAGGATCGTGTTGTTGAGGTATTGGACGTGAAGATATGGTGTAACGGGAGAGATTTGTCTTGCAGAATATGACGGGGTGGCGAGATCCCATTTGCGTAATTCTGATGTGGCCAAAAAGGCCATGACAAATCGATTGTCAGGAGATACCAGGCACCACTCGATCTTGGCTGGATGGTCCAAATTGCGGCACAGGAACTTACGTTGATATAGGTCATAAGCATGAAGCGTGAAACGGCCCGTTTGGATGACTAAAACACGATTGTCATTACTCAGCTGAATATCTGTTACAGAATCATTCAGTTGAATAGGCGCACTAGTAAGCGATCCTGATGCGTTACTTATTAGAAGACGCCCAAAGGATGTCCCATAGGCAGTAAAGAGTTGATGGGAATGGAAGACTGAAGCGGTGATGGATTCACCAGCGGAAAGAGGCAGTGTACGTTGTAATCTGGGCTTGGCGATAAACTGATCACTATCAATCAGTACCTGTTGCCCGTTTCCGAGAGCTACCTGTAATTTGCCAGAAGGATACTGAAATTGGAGGGACACGATCGAAGCGCGAGGTTTAATTGGTTGAGTTAATAAAAGGCCTTCCTGTGTATCCCATAGTCTTAGCTCAAATTGGCCGTGTACCGTCGCAATGTGATTTCCATCTGGAGACAATGCTGTATCAGAAATCGGTTGTGCAGTTTCAGGTGTCTCATGCTTCAGATCGAAGGTATCCCGATCAAAGATGCTAAAGCTGTTTGATTGAACGAAAATCAAACGGTTGTTGGTAAGGTGCATCGATTGGGGGGAGCGTAACTTAATAGGTAGGACGCCATCCCTGATTAGAGCTCCGGTGTGAGAGTTGAAAAACAAAATCCGGCTGGAGTTTTCGTTCAACGTAGTCACAACACAATAAGTATCAGCGGATGCAGATATGCAGTGGGCAATGACCTTCGCATCGATTTGCTGAGTCCATATTAGCTTGAATTTCGTCGTGGACCTTCTTTCAAGCGTGGTTTCGTTTTTTGAATGTAAGGCGAGATGGACAAATTCTCGAAGCGGATCCACAAGGCAAAGAGCCTCGTCAGTTTGTCCTGGCTTTAGTGACTGAAGCTGTGGGATGTGAGATTTAATAACGTTGTAACGCAACCGTTGGTGTTGGAGCGTTGCTTCGTCAAGATGGGCGGATATCTCATCTTGAAAAACTAGGCCTGTCCAGGCCAACGCCCGCTGGGGGTGCTGGGATAAAAACGCCTGAGTCGCGTTCCTGTTAATAGAGTCGAAGATCTGCCGTTTGATTTCCTTCGTTAGCGAGTCTGCCCTTGTTCGATTTCTTTCGGCAAGGACCTTGGCTTCCGCTTTAGCTTTAGAACTGGCTTTAGCTTTTTGGGCTGCAAGATTTGCAGATTCGGTTGCAAGAAGGTGCTCCTTGCGGGCAAGTACTGCGGCCTGTTGTTCAACTAAATACTTATCGAGGTTTTGCGACGCCAGTTGCCGGTTCTGGTTGGCTAGTTCCGTGTTTCGATCAGCCTCCTCTTTAGCCTCGCTCGAGTCTTTAATCGCTTCGGCAAGCTTTTGCTTGGTCTTAAGGTATTCATCCTGTTTCGCAACTTCATTGCGTTTGGCCACCTGCAAATTTGAGTATTCAATATTATAATTCGTGACGAAGATCGTTAGGACGATTGAGATAACGGGTAAGAGAACCATGGATGCTAACACGGTACGCCGGTTGTGTCGCAGTTTTCGAACGAATGATTGAATTCGGTTGTCAGGTTTAGCAGTTATTGGTAGATCATTACACCACGCGCGGATGTCTTCGATTAATGCTGCAACATTGGGATACCGTTGCAGGGGATCCCGCTGAAGGCAGCGATCACTGATATAGGCGAGTCCCTTCAAGTGAGAAGGACAGTTGTTGACTGCCAGAGGAATATCTCCTTCCACAATGGAAGTGAGTAGAGTGCTTAGACCCTGTGATTGTCTTTCGGGATGTCGTGGCGGATTGCCGCAAATTATTTCGTAGAGAATTGCCCCGAGACTATAAATGTCACTGTATGGGCCGGTCTCGCTATTGGCAGAGGCCTGTTCTGGTGGCATATAGTTTGGTGTGCCCAGAACTGCAGTAGTTTTCGCAGTGTTGGTGTCTGGTTGAAGAGGCTCTGCTAACCCCCAGTCCAAGACCGTAACCTCGCCAAATTCTCCGATTGCGATATTTTCTGGTTTGATATCGCGGTGAATGACGCCGTTGTCATGTGCGTAGGCGATTGCCTGGCAAATGGCTAGAAATTGCTCCAATAGTGCTTGGGGGTCTTCGGGGGCCGCGGAGGCGGAGTGATGGTATTCGTTTAGACGCTTTGCGAGCGTATCACCCCGAATATATTTCATCGTGTAAAACGGGGATTGATCAACGTCCCAGTTCATGGAATACACGGGAACAATATTAGGATGTTGCAGACTACCCGTTACCTGAGCTTCTTGAACGAATCTAGACTTCGCCCCATCATTATCCTGCAATCCAGGTAATAGCTGTTTCAGGACGACTTCGCGCCGAACCTGTTGATCATGAGCAAGCCAAACTCTTCCGATCCCGCCATCGGCCAAGAATGAAGTGATATCATGGGGGTCTTCCGTGGAAGGTTTCAATTCATGCACAGCCACCAGTTTGTCGGCCTCCGTAGGAGAGACGTCCAATAAACCACGCAGGTATTGGGCGTCGACTGAATTTAATGACCCTCCAAAACGAGAGATGAAGGCTAAAATGATTTCCTGAGGAGTAAGGGTCTGCGTGGGATCGTGATCGGTTGATGAGAGGTGTTTACTCAATGCGCGTGCAACTTCGTCCTGTGCTGCCGTCTTTTGCACAAGCGAATCGAGTATGTCCTGCAATTCTGCTCCAATGACCACGAACTATATTCCTCTGGCTCAATAGATTCAGTCAATGGATAGTATTAAAATGGCGTAGATAAAGAAATATTGATCTTTGATGAATGGACGAAAAGCAAATGAAGTACGTTTGGTTAGTGATATTATTTGCATGTACATCAGTGGCACAGGCTCAACCTGCTGGATTTAACTATGATGAGTCCAAGGTGCCGGATTACGAGTTGCCTGAACTATTACAAACAAACGCAGGAAATCCTGTGACGACGGCTGCGGATTGGCAGAAGGTACGACGTAGCGAGATCTTGGAGATGTTTAGGACGCACGTCTATGGACGGGTTCCAGAAGATGCGGTGACCAAAATGGTCAGGGTCATCCAGGAAGAGTCAGACGAAGCGTTGGGAGGGACCGCGGTTAGGCGGCAAGTTCGGCTTTACCTAAAGGCTCAGGGCGAAGAGCCATTCATCGACGTTTTAATCTATTTACCGAAGAGCAGAGTTGAGGAGGGGAAATCAACGCCCATATTCACTGGCCTCAATTTTAATGGTAATCATTCCATTACGACTGAGGAAGAAGTGCCCGTTCATCAGAAATGGGCCCGAAATGATGCTCGTGTAGGTCATAGGAATAATCGCGCTAGCGAGAGTTCGAGGGGTGCAACCGCACATCGCTGGCAGGTGGAGCTGCTAATCAAGTCGGGATTTGGTTTAGCGACGGCATATTACGGTGATATTGATCCGGATTATGATGACGGCTGGGAAAATGGCGTGCATGGATTGTTTGGCTCAAGCAAAAATCTTAAAGCGGATGATTGGGGCTCGATCGCGACATGGGCGTGGGGATTAAGCCGAATGATGGACTATTTCGAACAGGACGACGACATCGACCATCGTCGCGTTGCGGTCACAGGGCTTTCTCGTTTAGGAAAAACGTCATTATGGGCTGGAGCTGAGGACGAGCGGTTTGCAATCGTGATATCGACAGATTCAGGATGCGGAGGAGCAGCGTTAAGTCGCCGCATGTTTGGCGAAACGGTAAAACGCATAAACACGTCCTTCCCCCATTGGTTTTGTGATAACTTTGTCAAATACAATGACAGAGAGCATCGCTTACCGGTCGACCAACACATGCTGGTAGCCTTAATGGCTCCCAGGCCGGTATACATCGCCAGCGCTGTAGAGGACGTTTGGGCTGATCCTAAAGGCGAGTTTCTAAGTGGGCGTGAAGCCAATCCTGTTTACAAGTTGTTTGCTCGTCGCGGGACGATCGAGTTAGAGCAACCGGCTATAAATACGCCGATTGGAGACTTTATCGGCTATCATATGCGGACCGGCGGACATGATGCCAATGAATATGATTGGGAGCAATACATCAAGTTTGCACGCCGGCATTTCGAAATGGATTAAGAAACGTCTGGACGCTCAACGAAGATCCTGAGCCACAGTGTAAACGATGTGTTGCCACGTCTTCGGCTCTTGGTTCTTAGTAAATAGTAAGTCGGAGGCTATTTTTTATTGCGTTCCGGTAGACCGTAGGCTGTCTGGATGTTTACCTGATTATCAACCCATTTTTTTAGAATGAGGTAACCGGGGTCGTTTGGTTGATAGCGACGCCCACCCTGATGTCCGTCTTCTTTGCCAGATTGGACGTTGAGAGGTTTGCGGATCAGTTTCGAATTCATAACATCCTCAATGTTGACTCGATGTTGTAAGATCCGATAGTTGATCAGTAGTTGCTCAACAGAAAGGAAGCCAACCTGATCAGGAGGATACAGTTCTAGGGACGGTACCCGACCGGGTTCACCATGACAGATCATGCAAGAGCGTTCGTCACCCCGTAAGACCTTTGTCATCTCAGGCATCACGTAATCACGGAAATAAACAACGTCGTTGTAAAACTCATCCGGTATCTGAACGACACCTCCTTCGTCGTCGAATCCGTGGTCTGGTTCTTTTGTGACCGCTTCTAACAGCGACTTTTTGAATGCGCCCTGACTTTGCGAAAGAACCTTGTTTGCGTTTTCAATGACCTTTTTGTCTGTTTCAAACGCTCTTAAAGCCTCCAGTGCTACGAGAATTTCGGGGTTTCTTTTCATCGATGTGCGGTTCGCTAAGTCGACGCCAAGTTGACGAGTACGTTTGTCCGCTTTGTCAGATAGTTGATCGAGAAATACAGTTAGAGCTCGGGTGCGAAGTTCTTCATAAGGGTCGACCGGCGGAAGTGCTTTAGGATCCTTAACGACTTCAGGTAGTTTCGTCTTATACTCAAGAATCCAGGGTACACTCTGCATCCAATACCGAGCATGTGCGTGGTTTTGGATTTCCTGTGGAAAGGCATTTACAAGATTTTCGAAATGAAGATCAGGGTTCTCAGCGACAGCCTGCCCGAGTCTGTCCGCGACATACCAAATTGCATCGCGTAATTTGGTAGCCTCGGCTTTCTTGGCGTCGTCCGCTATCGCATTGATTTCAGCTTCAGTTAAATACTGAGTGAGGTCTGGGATCAAGAAGTGAAGGATCTCGTCCTTCTGCTCTTCACTTTGTGGAATGATCCAACGAACTTTAGCGAACATTTTCAAGATCGGTTCAGAGAGTTCTTTTCGCCGTGGAGGATCCATCGCCCCGCGCCAAAGTTGCGCAATCATAGGTTCGAGTTGTTCCGGCACCGCGATGAGGGAAACCAAACGGGGGTCACTTATTGATTCTGACGCCAATGGGCGGATATGCTCGGGACCGTTAATAGATAAGTCGACGAGGATTTCTTGTAGATCCTCATTTGGTATATTGGCAGAGCCCTCAATCGTAGCAAGGAACTTGGGCCCGTAGTCATTGGGATTGTTCTTTTCAATCGAAGCCAGATGGTCGATGACAGCCGCTCCGAAAAGGTCATCAGCAAACGTCGTCGTATATCCGAGTTGCCCGGGGCCCCCGTCGCCGCCACGTTGTTTATGGAATGTGGATGCTATCGCTACAAGTCGTTCTGTCAATCGATTGAAAGTAGCAGCGTCAGAAGTTTTGGACTCTTCCCTTAATCCTCGCAATTCCACAAACAGGTTTGATAATTCCTTGTATTGATGTTCTCGTGATCCGTTCGCTATATGTCCATTGACCACGAACAATGCATGGCTTTGGTAACGCAATGCCAGTTCCGTGAGGGCCTCCGACTCTGGTCGACTTAGAAGCTTTATCCAGGACTTGTTAATGGAATCCCGCGTTACAGGATTCCAAACCCACCACTGCCAGGCGCTCCGTGTCGCCCAGGACCGGACAGCCGGGTGACGATCATCGTTCAATGCATGGTCCAGGGTTTCAGTGAGTTGGGTGTGGTCCAGTGAAGAATCTGGCATTTCACTATCGACTAACATGACCAGTGATCTTAAAGCCGCTTCTCTGGTGTAATCGTCACCATTCTTTGCTGCCGCGAGTATTTCCGGCCAGCCTTCATCATCGATTAAGGTTTGACGCATTGCCCAGTGAGCAGCTTCTCGCACCTGTTTAGATTCATCATTCAGCAAATCGACAAGTCGGTTAACGTAAGTAGACTCATGTACCGCCCCGAGTGTTAATGCAGCGTAGTAGCGTACAACTGCCACAGGGTGCGACGTAAATGGAGCGGCTATAATCGCCGTCTCAGGCGTCGCATCGACATAAATTCTCCGTAACGTGGTGACAATGTCGGAGATCGAAGCATTCTCTTCAATTGAATAATTAGATGGATCAATTAGATATGGTTCTTCAGGAAAATAGCGAGATAACGCGTTGAGGGCATAGCTCGTGGACACAAACCCTGTTTGCGAGGCAATCTTCCACATTCCCGTTGGCTTCTGATTACGAAGGAGGTTGTCTATAGTGGCCTTAACGACAGGGTGATCCGCGGGTAACCCGAGTGCATGGAAGGCTAACAGCGAAGTCGATGTGGGACTGGGGTCTGACGTTGTTCCATCAGGAGTCGACCACTTTCCATCGGAGAGAGTGCCGGGATTGAATCCCCAGCCTCCGTCGCTAAGCTGCGTCTGGAACAACCTTTCAAGATCGGCATCGACTTGTTTATCAATTTTGTCTTGAAGTTCGACAGCCTTCGCGATCCACTCATCGCGTTTGACTGCATCCTTTCCCTCGTTTGCAATTTTGGTGGCTTGCGCGACATAGTCGGATGGGAAATAGCGTTTATAGAACTCAATTCGATGCCCGAGGTCGTCTGCGTACTTGACGTTGATCCCGAGCATCTTGGTCGCTTTTTCCTCTAGTGCGCGGAAAAAACGGACTTCCTGTTGTTTTTCCCATGCATTAGCGAGTATTTCGCCAGTGTAGTTGTAAACGACTCCCTGACCGACATTTGCTCCAGGCCCTGCAGCGTTAATGCCTCCCGGGTCAGCAGATTGGAGGATGAAATTCGCCGTGCGGAACTGCTGTTTGCTTTGGAGTTTTCGTGGTGGCGTGACACGTTCGAGAGCGACAAGGGCATGGCCTGCTACACGCGTCCCTGCCGGCCCGTCACCAAGGTCGAGGGGTGCGAGGCTAGTATTGTTTGCGGCATCCTTTAATACGTTGGTGGGACGTAAGGACTGATAGCAAGTGTTGATTAAGTGTCTCCATAATTGCACGTTTTGCGGCCTGTAGCCGTTTTCAAACGGGACGGCGGGGCCCCAGACACCAGATTGTGTGTGGCAACTCATGCAGTTGGTGCCTAAAAGGTTACCGGTGTCCCGAATTCGGCGATCAACACTAGCGCCGCGAGGTCGGTTCGTCAACCAGGCGTCTACCTGTCCAATATGGTCGTACAAGCCATGACGAATTGCACGCCTTGGATCCTTGTAAGGAGCTGGCTGTACGCAACGAATCTCTAAATCGTAAGCAGGAGAGTTTGCCTCGACTCGAAGGAAATAAGTTTCACCAGGTATGAGTGTGCGATTAATCACTATGCGATGCTGTTCAGATTGTTGATGATTTCGCTCATTCTCATTTTTGCCTTTCGTATATTCTTCTATTGGTAGCAAACGACCAGGCTTGTAACTGTGGAAACCCTTTTCAGCATCTTCCGGTTTCACTCGGTAAGCTCGTATTTGAGCTGCAACCTGCTGGTCTGGTATGGAAAGGCAAACCGTCAATAGTCTGGTCTCAGTTCCCGTGAAGTCAATTCGATACCAATCGTCGCCACTGCGTCCAAAATCGCCATTGTCAAAATACTCGATATCATCTGCGCTACCTAGGACAGAAAAAACATGTTCTGCATTATTTCCGTCGAGGCGGATTGGTTGGGCAAGTTCAGGAGTATCATTTGGTTCCAATTCAATACCGGTATTGGTTCCCAATTCATAGGGTACCGGTAATTCTTTGAATCGATAGGCCACATTGACTTTTGCATTATCTGGCCAGATGACAGTGGTCGGTGGTGCATCGGTTTTACGAACATTGCCAGGTTCACGCCAACGGGCAGTGCTATGGATTGCAAACTCTTCTTCGGCTGCGTCGACTGTCAATCGATAGAGTCCCTTAGTCGGCGCACGGTAGTTTAGATATACATCGGGGTCATGTGAGTGCAATACTTTTGACCAATTTGCAGTCGGGGTTGTGTAAATACCATAGGCATCAGCGGCGCGGGTTACGGGCTCGTTGTCGTCACGGCCCCGCGGTTCTGTCGCGGGATCGTCCGCTTTAATTAGTTTGAATTCGACTCGAATCCTTGCATTAGGAAATAGAGTTGATGGCGCAACAATACGGACGGTTGTTTCAAAAGTTGTGCCGGTGTCGAGATGCAAATCGTGGCTGATGCCCGACGAGGCACTCACGAGTCCGGTTTCGTCAAGCGAAAGATCGCCAGCCTGGACGAAATGATTAGCAAAGAATGAAATCGTAATGACGCAAAGGTGTAGAGTTCGCATGATGATTTAGGGGATATGTCGAATGGTAAATCGTGATTCTTAATCTAACTATTATACGAAAAAGCAGGCAAGCCGGTGGGTGAGCGTGATATTACTTTAGAAGCAAAACAACCACGATTAGGGCCATAGATAGAGTGGCCGTTATGAAAATACTGGACCAAAACCGGTGGTGCAAGGATACTGTGTTCTGAATAGACGTCGTTGACGCCTCTGTATTCGTGCGTATCACCCTAATGAGTATGCTTAGGGGATAAAGCATAAAAATTACAGATGCTATTAGGCTGTTCGCATGAATAATTGACGACAATTCGCCTTCGAGTTGCTGAACTCTGGCGTCGTTCAAGACGGTAAAGAGCAGTATGAAAGCAGACGAGAATGCTGCGGCGATGACAAATCGCATGCGACTAAACGCAGTTGCAATTCCCTCGAGTTGGCATGAAGGATTGCTGCCTTCACTGCTTGGTAGAGGTCCTTCATCGCTGGCGTTTAGTGGGACATCCGGATTGTTCGCTGGCTCATCGTCCTGCGTTTTAGCGATTGTCTTTAAATCTCCCGGTTGGGAATCAGGGAATGCGAGCATCGCTGGTTTCCAGGATCCAAGATCACCGTGGCGTACCAGGCTAGCATTGGCCTGGTGCAAAGGTTCTCTTAGAACTTCGCTTAGTTCGTTAAATTCATAAGGGCCGGATACGTTGCCCTGATAATCCTTGAGGTACCACATGAAGTAATCGCCGTCTAAAAGAATATGCGTCATGGAATCATAGGTTCGAGTGCGGATATTATCCTAAAATGAAGCTCTTTGGTGAAGAGTCTATAGAGACTAGAAAGAATGTGAGTTACTAAATGCCTACTCAAAAAAGAATCCCGTTTTTCCGTGGTTCGTATAGCCCTGACCTATTACAACAGCGTCGCCGCCAGATTGCAGCGTCGCTATCGTCCGACGAAATCGCACTTTTTATCGGCGCTCCCGCTACCGGTGCATTTGATATGTTCCGGCAATACAACGACTTTTATTATTTGACAGGAACAGAAGTCCCGCACAGTTACCTCGTGATACAGGGCCAGACCGGGAGGAGTACGTTGTTTCTCGAACCGCTGGATCCCCGCATGGAAAAAAGTGAAGGCCCGATCCTGAGTCTTGCTGATGGAGAGTACATTAGGAACAAAACTGGAATCGAAGGCGTTTCACCTAGGGCTGAATTGGCCGAATTGTGTAGGGAAGCCAATAAAGTATTTTTACCCAATGAGAACCAAGAAGGAGCCCAAGCATGTCAGGATACTATCAGGCATGAACTTCACAGCCGGTCTTTGGATCCATTTGATGTACATAAGTCCCGTCAGTACATGGTCTTGCGGCAACTTGGTTTAGAGCCTAGTAATACTGGAGATTTAACGGACCTCTTGGTTACGATGCGGCGACTCAAGGATGAAGAAGAGATTGCATGGATGGTTAAGGCCGGTCAAATCACCGCAGCAGCTGTGAATTTGGCAATGCAGGCGACCAAAGCTGGTCTTTACGAATACCAGCTAGGGGCAATCGCTGATGCCGTGTTTCTAGCTGCTGGGTCGGCAAGGGGAGGTTACAGGCCAATTATTGCGTGTGGCGAGAATATCTGGAATGCTCACTATTTTAGAAATAATTGCCAACTACGTGACGGAGAGCTAGTGATTATGGACTATGCTCCGGACCTACACTACTACACTAGCGACATCGGGCGAATGTGGCCGGTTAGTGGAGTATATACGGAGGTTCAGCGCGAGCTTTACGGCTTCATCGTCGAGTACCACAAGATACTGTTAAGTTTGATCGCGCCTGGTAAGACTCCGGAAGAAGTTCATGCTCAAGCTAAACAACAAGGGCAAGCGTTAGTGGATGACTGGCGGTGGTCTAAGGATATTTACAGGCAGGCTGCTGATAAGGTGCTTGATTTCAGTGGTCACTGTTCGCATACCGTGGGAATGGCCGTGCATGACAACGGGAAATATTTTGGGGAGCCAATGCAGCCAGGATTGGTTTTTGCATTAGATCCACAAATGTGGGTGCCTGAAGAAAATCTTTACATCAGGGTAGAGGATACGATTGTTATCACGGAGGAGGGGTTCATCAACATGACATCAGACGCTGTGTTCGAACTTGATGACGTTGAATCTCTGATGAAGACGACACCTGATTTCAAATCGCTGGGAATATAGAGGATCGCTATCAATGATCGAGAGTAAAGCGATTCCGTTTTATGTAGTCATGGGCCTGGTAGTTGCTTGGTACTGTTCGCATGCATTCGGTATCAGGCCGTTAGCGCAAAACTACCACACCATTAAACCGGCGTTAGTATCGTGGCATAACCAAACGACTCCCAGTCCTTGGTACGGACACAACATTGAGTTAAATTCGGAAGGCTTAGTAGTGAGTCGCCCGCCTGTGAGTTGGGATCTGTTTGTTGAATTGGTTATCTTAATTAGCGGTGGACTGTACTATCTGCAAATTGAAACCGACAGGTCCAAAAGTCGGAATGTAGTGCTCATCATCAGGGCGACTGGAGTGTCTCTGGGTTTTGTAGGAATGGGGATCTTGCTTGAATCTCGACATAGCAGTACCACTATCGTTCCCGCTAACGCATTACTGGTGTGGTTGGGGATACTCATGATTTTTGGACGGGCCATTCTGTTCTTACCTGTTGGAAAAGTTCGCTACCTAGTACCGTTCGCTTTGCTGTTTTTGTTACTTCATTGGACGGCGATGGAATATGGTTTTGGTGATCCTGAGACGAGCAAGTTGAATGATGACTCCTTAGTAGAAACCGATTCCAATGATGTTATTGAGCCGTTATCGGTATGGGACTACGATTCGGGGATTGTTGATCGAGTGCGAGGTGCGATAAATAGAATTTTGCCGATGTCAGTTAGAAACAGTGGCTTAGGCGGCGATTATGTGAATTATAGCGCTTTTAATTTAGTTGCCTACGCCGGGCTATATTTAATAGGGATGGCTGTAGCGTCTCTGAGTCTGACAGAGGGGAATAATTTGAAGTTGGCAGGAAAACTCTTAGTACTATCGCTTTCTTTTTGGGTAGCCAGTGTACTCGTTCAAGGGCTAGGTATCCCGGCCGTCCCTCGGCTTGCTTCGGCTACGCATATTTTGCTTGCAGCGTCACTCGGATGTGGGTTGTTAATGCTAAGTTCAATATTAACCAGCCTAAAGCATTTAAGGTCAGTGCTGATGCCACTGACCGCGATGGGGACGGCTAGCGCATTAATGTATGTGCTGGAGCGTACGTTGGGGGTAGCTTTTAGAACTGAAGTGGATAAGCACGCAGAACCATTTTTAGAGCCTTTGTTCGGCGAAGCCTGGCTAAAATGGGAACCAATCGTTTTTTACAATTTAGTTTTTCTTATATTCTCGGCGGCTTGCATCTATTGCTATCGGAAGCGAATCCATTTCAGGCTCTAAGTTTTACGCTTACACAGCGAGTGGTGTGATCGTCGGCGTTTCTTCAATTAGGCGTATTAATTCGACCGGAAACTGCGATTGAAGTCGTAATTCGCCAATGTCAAAAAACGTCTTGAGTACGGTCCCTAGAAGATGCTTAGGCTCGTAGGCTTTACTAAGAGGCTCGCCGGCCTGACGGTCACTTTGACCAATCACCTGCCCGGATTTGATCCCAGCGCCTGCCATGAGCAGAGTCGTCAGGTTACCCCAATGGTCACGACCACCATTTTTATTGAGCCTTGGTGTTCTTCCCATCTCTCCCGTAACGATTAGAAGTACTTTATCTTGCAGGCCGCGTTGATATAGATCGTTGATAAAAGCTGCAACAGCGTGATCTACCTGCCGTGACATTGCCGGGAAGGCTGCCATGTTTTTAGGGCTGTTTCCATTGGCATGGTGATCCCAGCCACAATCGGATACGGTGACAAAGCCACACCCACGCTCAACAAGGCGACGCGCTAAGAGCATTTGGTGGCCAAGCAGATTGGAAGTGCGTCGCAGATCTCCGTAGCGATTCATGGCGCTCATCCTAAAATGATGCGTCGTGTCATATGCTTTTAGGGTTTTAGTCGACTCCTGTTGTAAATCAAATGCATCAGCAACCCCCTGAGCGATTACATCAAACGCTTGCTGTTGGAATTTACTGGCTCCCTCAAGCATTCCGGTGGTGTCAGCAAAACGACGGACTTGATCTAACCGCGACAAGAGTGAACGCCTATCGGTGAAACGCGATGGCGAAATTTTCAAATCCAAATTGTCTTTAAGCTCACTCCCGCCTGCTGGGTCGAAGGCTTTGTAGTTGCGGCCAAGAGTGCCTGGAGCAGTTAACCCCGGAAGTGCATTGGTTTCGAAGTTGTTGCCCAGTTTTAGTTCCGGCTGAACTGCTTCCGGCTTTACTAATACATTGCTAGGGATACCGGTACCGGGATTGTTCGTTCCAGATATTCTTGAGTAAATCGAACTCATGGTGGCTTTAAATGGATTGCGCGCGCTGACAACATCCTGATACGTATGCCCGGAATTACGACTTTGATAGGACCGTAGAATCGTGAATTTATCAGTCATACCTGCCAATTGAGGGAAGGTAGAGCCGAAAGTGACTCCCGCAGTCGTGGTTTGAATTTCCCCGGTTATACTACGTATTTCCGGGGGCGCGGTCATCTTCGGGTCAAAGAATTCTATGTGCGATGGGCCGCCTTGCAAAAATAACAAAACGACCGCTCGGTCTTTAATATACCCGGGGTGTTCACGGGCGGCCAAGAGACTGGGAAGCGTCATGCACCCTAAACCTGCCCCTCCAATGCGCAAAAAATCGCGACGGGTAAAGCCACCGCAAGTTTTGGTTAAATGAGGGTCGGTAATGGTGAGCATCGTGCTTGGGTCGCTCTTTGTCGGACGGCGATTCGATTGGTGTTATGTTATCAAATCCGTTGTGGTCCAGGGAATAGGTATTCAGGTAGTGGTGATACTTAAAACGCTCCTGGCAATCTCGTCTCAAGCGATAGGAACGAGAAAGGCCAAGAGCGTTTTCGTAGTGCTAATGGAAAAAAATGATAATGATTATTTAATTCAGATGTTCGCCGTTGTTATGGAGGACACCTACTTCATCATGCGTTAAAAATGCCCAACGCCGCAGTTTTGGCATCCAAACCGCTAACGACTTCGGATGCGACCGGCGACGGAACTCGTCAGCGGTCCACTCGTTACGAATTTGTTGACAGCGTTCTTTAATTTGTGCTGGAGTGGGATCAAGTCTGACCATTTCACACTCTCCTTTCGTAATTCGAACCGTAGTAGGTGTCGAAACAGCGTTTCGACCGTAATACAGTATTACGAGAGCAGATTGCGTGCCAATTGGTAAAAATCGACATGTCTAGGAAAACAACACGAGGGATTCCAAATTAGGTGGACCAAAAATGTACAAAAACACGTCATTTGTGGTATTTGTGTATCGAAATGATACAGAGTGTTTTTAACGCGGCGCGGAGTTTGGTAATTCCTGACTTTGCGGAATTTCGCTTAGATCGTTGAAAACGGCGTTGATGAATTCACGTTCAATCCTTTTAATTGCAGGATTGGCAAAGCCACCATGCCCACCGTCTTTCACGCGTATCAGGGCGGTAGGTAATGCTAGCTCTTTCATTGCTTCAAAGAGTATTTCAGATTGGTTGTAGGGTACCAGCCTGTCTTGATCACCATGGATACAGATTAAAGGCGGGTCATCAGAATCCAAGAAATTTGTCGGGTTTGCCTGACGAGTCTTATCTGGCACTGACTGAATGGATGCTCCGATTAACTGGGATTCAGGACTGTCCGCCAAGTTATGTTTAATTTGAGAGGGAAAGTCGTCCATCCGCAGGAAGTCGGTTGGACCATAATAACTAATGGCACCGGAGACAGTCGATGGTTGCGTTAGGTGATTGCCAACGTCACCTTGTAGTTCTTCCTGATTGCCGGTTACCGCAATCATGGAGGCTAAATGCCCTCCGGCTGACGTTCCCAATACGATTATTCGTTTTGTGTCAATTTTGTATTTTCGTGCGTTTGCGTGTAGAAACCGAACTGCCGCTTTACAGTCGTATAGCTGGGCCGGCCACTTTGCCTCGCCTGACAAGCGATAGCCGACACTAACGCCGACATATTTTTGCGAATCAACATAGGCACGCAAATGGGGATGACCTTGAGATTTATTACCTGACCGCCATCCGCCGCCATGCACAAAGATCAGGCAAGGCCTAGGGGCTATAGATGCCTGTTTGGGGAGTAGTAGATCGAGTGTTTGGCGAGGGTTGTCATTGTCGGCGTAGGAGAGCGTTTGAATAGTAAAATCTGGGCGGCGTTGCTGATATAGCGTTTCGTCTTCCCGTGCGGAAATTTTGCCGTCTCTATTTATATCGAGACGACCAAGCAATGTTTTGGGAACGCCAGTTAGTTCATCGCCCTCCAACACGCCATTCATGTTTTTGTCTCGGCGTACAAATTCAGGAGAAGGCTCGCCCAAAACTTCGGAATATATACAGAGCGTAAAACAGACTAGCGGCCCTAGAATTACTTGCAGTTTGGCAAATGGTGTTATGATGTTAATTAGCATAGTCGATAGATTTAGCTCGCTTTTAGGAACTGTCATAGATGAACCAACGTCGATTACCGAGTTTTTGTATCCGTATAGTTTTCGTTTTATGCCTAATTGGTTCAGTGGGCAAGGGTGATGATAGCCGACCTAACATCGTTTTGATCATGTGTGACGACATGGGTTTTGAAGGTGTCAGCATCTACGGTTCCAAATCTTACGAAACGCCTAATCTTGATTCGCTTGCAAGGCGAGGGATGTATTTCGCCCATGCGTACTCCACCCCAATTTGTACACCTTCGAGAGTGCAAATCATGACCGGGAAATACAATTTTCGCAATTATGTGAAATTCGGGATGCTTGATCCGTCTCAAAAAACGTTTGCCAATTATCTTCGTGATGCAGGCTATCGAACGGGTATTTGTGGAAAGTGGCAATTGGGAGGTGATCTCGAAACCGTCCGTGGATTTGGATTTGATTCTCATTGTCTTTGGCACCTCGACGGCAGGGACTCTCGTTACTGGGATCCGAGGATTTCTCAGAACGGCAGGCTACTAACCGATTTGAACGATTCGTTTGGACCGGATGTGATGACCACGTTTGCCTGCGACTTTATTGACAAGGAAGCTGGCCAGCCGTTCTTACTATACTACCCAATGACTCTCCCGCATTGGCCTTTTGTACCGACGCCCGATTCTGAGGATGGCGGGTCTCGTACTCGGAACGGAGAATACGACGGTCGTCCTGGTGGTGAAGAGTATTTCCCGGATATGGTTAACTATTTAGACAAGCTGGTAGGTCGCATTGTTCGTAAACTTAGAGATACTGGGCAATTAGATAATACCCTGATTTTATTCACCTGTGACAACGGGTGCGCGATCAACATCACCTCGGAGTACAAAGGGCGTCAAATAAAGGGCGGAAAGGCATCGCTGCCGGATAATGGAACCCATGTCGCCATGATTGCTCATTGGCCAGAGCATATATCACAGGGTATCAATAAGGATCAATTAGTCGACTTCACGGACATCTTGCCAACACTTTGTGACATCGCTGAGGTCCCGTTAGACAATTCTGCGAGTGACGGCTTTTCTTTGCGTCCGGTATTCGTTGACAAAAAAGAATCCGGTCGGAATTGGGTATATTGCCACTATATACGTAATGGCTTCCCCAAAAGACCCATGGATGAAGATAAGCGTCAGGTAGCGATTGATAAACAAAACCAGCAAATAGAACAAAAGTTGGCTGGTACATTTGCACGTACTGCCAGATATAAACTTTATGGGGATGGACGCTTCTATGATGTTCGCAAAGATTGGGACGAAAAAAAGTTGTTGGAAAATCCAACTAAGAGGCAGAGACAAATAAGGCTTACCCTTCAGAGTGTTCATGAACAGATGCCAGCTTGGCAATATTTTGCAAACCCACAGAACTAAGGATAGATCAGCCAGTGAAAATTGAACGTTGCATAAAATACGTTTTATTTGTCTTTACTACGTTGGTGTTTCTCCAAGAGTCGCTGCGAGCGGCACCCAATGTTGTAATGATCATAGCAGACGACCAGACATGGACAGATGCTGGATGTTACGGTAATCAAATCGTAAAGACTCCCAATATCGACTTGCTTGCTAGTGAGGGCCTTAGATTCGATCGTGCTTTCACTGCCACCGCTATGTGTGCCCCAACCAGGCAGCAGCTCTATACCGGAATTTTTCCGGTAAGGAACGGTGCTTTCCCAAACCATAGTAAAGTAAAATCTGGAACTAAAAGCCTGGTGCATTATTATCAGGAGGCGGGCTATTCAGTAGGCCTATGTGGTAAAAGACACTTCGGACCCCCTGAGAGCTTTCCTTTCGAGACGGTGCCGCCAGCGAAGTTGCAGGCCTTTATTGGTCAGGATTCACCATTTTTCTTGGTTTACGCAAGTAACAGTCCTCATCTGCCTTGGAATGAAGGCGATGCAGCGAGCTATGGCCCCCAGTCGTTCAAAATACCGCCTTACATGTACGACAACGCGGAAACGCGGGCGGCACTTCAGAATTATTATGCTGAGATCACAGACTTTGATCGCGAATTGGGCGAGCTTGACAAAATAATTGCGGATGCCGGAAAAAAACAAGACACAATCTTTCTATACACAAGTGAACAGGGGGCTCAGTTCCCGTTTGGTAAATGGACATGTTATGAGGTGGGTTTGCATGTTGGATTTGTCATGCGTTGGCCGGGCGTTATTGAAGCCGGTCGGACTACAGATGCCATGGTGCAATATGTCGACGTGTTACCCACACTGCTAGAATTATGTGAAATCGATTGCCCAACCGGTCTGGACGGCAGCAGTTTCGCCCAAGTAGTACTTGGCGAGAAAGAAACTCATAATGACTTGGTCTACGGAGTACACACGACGAGGGGTATTATTAACGGCTCCCAGAGTTACCCGATCCGTTCTATTAGAGACACTAGATACAAATATATTCGAAATCTGAATCATCAAACGGATTTCAGCAATGTCTTAATCAAAGGCGACGGAAGTAGCTATTGGAAAAGCTGGCTACGTGACGCCTCTACGGATGATAAAGCGAAGCGTCTCGTCGAGCGTTATATTAAAAGGCCAGCAGTTGAGCTGTATGACTTGCTTCATGATCCCTTCGAACAGCATAATCTAGCCGGAAAACCAGGATATCGAAAAATAACTCGTCAACTCGACGGCCATCTCCGAAAATGGATGCATCAGCAGGGAGACTTAGGACACGAAACCGAAATGACAGTTAAGCCGCATAGAACCATGCAATAATGATTCCTAAGTTATATAACAGAAGAGTTAGCCTGATCCCTAAGCGAAGAATTCAATATGGAACACTCAGAGAAAAATCCATTGATAACGTTGCATGATTCACGAGGGCGAATCGTCTTTGCACAGCCGCTAGTATACCACTCAGCAGCGGAAGTTCTGTTTAGTCAACCTTGGGAGTGGGTCGGTACTGAGGAAGAACAAACGCGTATACGTGATGCATTCCAAAAAGTGTTGTTTGATCGTGAACCTATCACGATACGTGCAAAATTCATCTTTCAGGGCGAGCAAACCCTTTATGAGTGTCACGCGGTCCCAGTGGATACCAACGAAGTTACGGTGATGGCGACATCGATTCCCATTCTTAATGAAGATGACGACCTGGGCCTCACACCACGAGAAATTGAGTGCCTACGTCAGTTGATTGGCGGGAGTCAAACAACGGAGATTGCGGAATCGATGGGTGTTAAGGCAACCACCGTAAACACATACAAACAGCGCTTGAAAGAAAAGATCGGAGTGGATTCGTTGGCTGGCCTGATCGCTTGGGGATGCAAACATCTGCGTGGGTAAGATTCAATCGTCCCTAGGTCGGCCGACGCGTACTTATTTAGACCAAAAAATAGTCTCGTACAATATTCATCGTCGCTCGTCGCGGACGATTTTAGTCAAGTCACGACAATTAGAGACCAGGCGTGATTTACTCGTGTCGCGAGCCTAGGTAACGAACGGCGTTTTCAACGATCCTGAGGGCAACCGGTTGTTTGTAAACCGGAAAGGTTTCGTGCCCGGGTCTGAAATAGAATACCTTCCCCTTGCCCAGATTCCATACCATTCCGCTTCGAAACCACTCGCCGGTAGGCCATCGTTCTTCAAATACCACCTCATCCGGTTCGGGTACGTGGAAGGGTTCGTCATACATTTCCGTACTAGGCAGTTGGAATTTAGTGGGTATGCCTTTGGCGATTGGATGATCTGGTTTGAGGGTAAACAGGGTGCTAGGTTTACCATCGTTCCTGTAGGCAGGGAAGCAGCAGTTGGGCCAGTGAATAACCAATTCTGTTTTACCGTCCGGAAACTTTCTGGGGTAGTATCGAGGCGTTATTTGGGCATCACGATCCGGGGCGAAATATCGCCGGGGTGGCTCGACCGTTTTAATTTCGAGTTGTTCCGACGGAATTTGCTTAAACAGAGCCCTGGCGTTCGACATAGTGCGATCCTTCATCGCTTCGACAAAGGGAGTTGCCCAGTGCGCTGAATGTAACGCTATGAGGGCAAGTTGTCCTCGCTTAATTCGTTGAACGATGGCTTGGCCCTGATCGGGAGTGACTTCAAATTGTCGAACATGGCCCCACCAGATAAGTACATCGCATGTATCCAGTACGTTATCCGCAATTCCCTTTTCAGGAGAGGTGAGGTTAACGGATCGGACCGATAAGCCACTCTGCTTCTGGAGATAATTGGCAATCTCATTACCAAGAAAGTTTTTGTACGCTTCCTGTTGAGCGGGTTGCTGTTCGTCCCAGACAACCACATTAATCACTTCAGACCCGTAACCCACCAAGGATACAAGAAGAAAATACGCAAAGAGCATCGTCTGGAGAGGACGCATGAAATACCTTTCAGAGGAGAATCTGTTACTGCGACTTTGGACCCTGGTTAAACAGGATATGCGTACCCGATTTACCGGCGACAGCTATGTCAATGTGTCCATTACCATCAATATCCGCCGTCCTAATCTGTAAGCCAATGCCAGCGCGACCTTGATGTACCAAATGCCTTTTAAAACTGCCAGTTTTGGGGTCAATTTCGAAGTAGACTACTTCGATTGGCTCTTTGGCGCCTGGATCCCCGCCATTATGGGCGAAATAACGTTTGCCCGTAATGAGTTCAGGCTTTCCGTCGCCGGTAAGATCGGCTAAATGGAGGGCGTGCAGTTGAGAAGTCTGGTCGTCGATTAGGTGTTTTTCAAAATGAACCGTCCCGTCCTTGGGGCCCCGGTTTTCCCACCAGTAGAGTCCATGAGCATGGGCTTCGCCTACTAAAACGTCATTCTTACCGTCGTTGTTGACGTCGAATACCAACATGGGAACCGAGCCATGTATTTGCCAGTCGTTATGATATTTCCAGGTTGTTTTAAGACAGTCCTTGCCGGGATTTTGATACCAACCGTGTCCCAATAAGAGGTCAGGGTATGTATCACCATCGATATCACCAACGCCTAGACCATGGCCATTGCCCCGCATACCAACGAGATTCTTTCGCAGGGCAGGCTGCGACTGTTGAACCAGCTTTTTCTGACCGCCCTCCATGACTTGGACTGTCTTTTCGACAGTGATCATCTCATAGATGTAGATCGGGGCATCCTTAGCCCAGGTATTCACAATCCATTCGGGTTTTCCGTCACCATTTAAATCTTGTAGGAGTTGCCCTTCGTTTTGTGACTCTTCGGTATCTAATAGTAGGTGTTGTTCCCACTGATGCCCAAGTCGTAATCCTTCTGGACCGGGATTCTTATACCAATTGACTTGCGTGGCGAAGAAGCCGCCGGCAATAACATCCATGACCCCATCGGCATCAACGTCATAGGCAAAGTCGCCATTACTTTCAACATATCCACGTACATCTTCAAAATTGCGTAGCGGACGTGGGCGGAAATCTGGATTTTGATACCAAAATCGACCGGCAACCACGTCGAGCTTACCGTCTCCATTGAAGTCAGCAACGTCGATACCTTCGTTGGCGTCGACTGCCAGCGGCATTAGCTTCCACGTCAGTATAGGTTCAGCAGAGTATGCAATGTTAACAAAGAATGTGCATATGAAAGAGAAGCAGAATTTATAGAGCATGAATGACTCCGTTAAGGATTACTTGTTTAGGCAGAACCCGGCTTTAATGATACCATTTTGTATGACGGCATAGAAATTAGTAGGGTCTTCGAGAAGCGTGATGTCCTCAAATGGATTTCCATTAACCACTAAAATGTCGGCAAGTTTATCGATTTCCAGGGTGCCTACAATGTCGTCTGACCCCGCGATCTCAGCGCCAGTTTTGGTGGCACACATCAATGTTTGCTCTGGCGTAAAGCCGACGTAGTTTACAAAGAAGGAGAGTTCTTTTGCATAGTCACCATGGGGATTCCAAGCAAATCCGTAATCACCTCCGAGGCCAATCCTTCCCCCTTCTTTGAGAATTCGCCGAGCGCTTTCGGTGCCGCCATCGAGGGTCTCCTGATGGCCATCGATAACACTTTGTGGCATGTTGAAAGCGGGGCCATTTTCGATGCTTGCCAGTTCAAAATAAAGGGCCGGTACAACTGGGACGTCTCGCTCCAACAGCAAATCCATGGTTTCGTCATCCATGAATGTTCCATGTTCTAGACAATCATAACCAGCCAGAAGTGCATTTTTAATTCCTTCAGTTGCTCTGCAATGACCTGTGACCTTTAAATGATGATTGTGGGCAGTTTGCACTACGGCATGCATTTCTTCAAACGTCATACAAAGTGTATGGTGGTCATTTACGTCCGGAGCCGCTGCGTCCCCTGTTGGGTAAGTCTTGACCCATTCAACACCATCTTTGACTAATTTTCTTACGGCGGAGCGGGCCTCGTCTGGGCCATTGATTAAAAGCACCAAACCTTCCATGCCAATTTTGCGGAAGTCCGGGTTCCAATCCATCAACCCTCCGACGCCGCAAATTTCCCGCCCGTTTGCGGCTAATCGTGGGCCAACTACGACGTCTTCAGCGATCGCTTTCTTCAACCAGACGTCTATATTGAATAGACTGCCGCCACTACGTGCCGATGTATAACCGCACTCGAGGGCAAGTTTCGCATTGGCGGCTGCCAGAAGCGTGACGTATTCGACGGGATATTTGATATCTAAGTCGGCTAACTCGGCAACGTTGAAATAGGTCGGATGAAAATGTGCTTCTACGAGGCCAGGGATGACCGTAAGTTCACTTCCGTCGATGACGTGGGTGGTTGTGCTATCGTACGCAGGTTGGCTAGCACTGTCACCGACGTAGGTGATCTTCCCATTTTCATAGTGTATTGATTGACCGAGCTGTGCCGGTGCACCCGTGCCATCAAACAGACGGCAATCGTTAATGACTGTTTTACCTTGTCCGGTTTTCATAGCAGTATCCTCTCGACTGTTGTCCTATTGTATCAAAACAAATCGAGTGTTGAGGCGTACCGATTGTAAGTAGTGAACGTGTTTAGAGGAAGAGAGTAAAGACATGCGAAGAAATGGCCTTCATCTTCCCGAAATAGCCTGTTGCCGGTACTTACAGGCATTCATATAAAAGCGGAGCATGATGTGTCAAGGAGAACTTTCGAGCCTAATACCTACGCAATAGATACCAGTTAAGAATAGCGATTCATTTCCACCCGCCGCCCACGCTATGGCTCGCCCGGTTGGCCTGATTGAGTGCGTATGAGGATGCGAACTGTAGCAGGCCTGCGGCGAGATGACGGCCTTAACGCAGGTGACGGTAAAACGAACGCACTTACTATTTGTCGGTGAGCTCAAGATCTGCATGTACACCAGCGGTTACAAATAGTAAGCGGGCAGTCACTTGACTCAGCTCAACCTTTAACATTTGGGCGATAGTTTCTCGGTATGCGTTGAGTTGGGGGCGGTAGTGCTCGACTCTACCAGAGAGTAAAGTATTACCTTCGCCAAGATTATCCGTCTTGAAGTCGACGATGTCAGCCGCCACTATCTTGCCATGGCTTATCCCAAGTACAATTCGATCGGCAAAACCACGAATAAGGTTCCCATTAACAATCGCAGTCACCGGTAACTCTACTTTTACCTGCAGATCGGTTACGCCTTGAAATGTGGGTAAATCATTGTAAAACTGCTTGGTGAGCACTTTCGCGGCATCCGGGAAGGCCGCGAATTGGCTGAGCATATCTTTCAATGAGGAATTCCAACGGATTCGGCGTTGTGTCAGTTGCTCCAGATAGAAGTCACAATTACTCGCCTCCCACCAGATTATTTCTTCAAATAATTGGTGAACAAGTGATCCGTAATCAAGCGCATTCTGGTCAGGTATCCGCATAAGTCCGGTAGCCTGAAAATGCTCACCTCCCTCGAGACTCGAAGGCGAGGCAGTGGGTAATGAGCTGACTCCTCCTGAAGATCGATTGAGTCCCATTGGCATTACCTCCCGGTTGTCCACGAGATCCACACAATTTGGTTGCGTGTCATACCAATTCGCATTCCCCGCCTCAAAGACTGTCGATTGCGGAGTAGCGTCATAGTTACCCTGAATTGCAAACTGAATTAGCCCCGCTAAAGTGACCGGAGGATCTTTGGGAGGTTTGACTTGACTTGGACCGATTAGGTACAACGCGTGAGCTGCTCTAGTCATCGCTACATAGAGAACACACAGTGTTTCTTGAAGTTGCTCGGTGGCCGTAGCCAGAGTGGCATTTTTGAATGGAGATGGAAGAATTGCTTGGATTTTGGCGTTGCGATACGGGTAGATCCTGGCAGGAAGCTGTGACGAATCGCGCGAGACAACGACACGCGGTGTTCGTTTAAGGTTAGTTTCGAGTGAGGGCAGGATGACGGCGTCAAATTCCAAACCTTTGGAACTGTGTATGGTCATGACACGCACGGAGGCCGAAGTTTCTTCGGAGAATGCTTCGGTGTCGATCGATTGAAGGAATTCTGTTAGCCGAACGGGATTGTCAGCTTCAAACGTGTCCGCATGTTGAACAAGTTGCTGCAACCTGAAGCTTTGAGAATCCGTCAGGTATGGATCTAGATACCTGCTCAACTCGGCAAGATAGCTGCCGAGCCCAACTTCGAAAAGTCGCTCTCGTTCTGCGAGCCAAACATGCGAAGACATACTATCAAGGGAGTCCAAGCCAGGGTGACGTGCACTCAGGGGAGAGTTCTTAATTTGGTAGTAGGCTAGGGTGTCATCGGGAAATTCTAGAAGGTGAAGCCATTGTTTTATTATTACAACAGGCGAAAACCGGGTTAATACATTGCCACCCTCTTCGCTAGCAATAATTCCCTCGGTCGCAAGTAGCTGTATTAGTTCCGCGATATGGTCATTCTTTCGGAGGAGCACTCCAATAGAGATGGCTTTTCCTGTATCGAGGAGTGACTGAACACGAGTAACTGTTTCACGTAAACAGGCCTGTAGTCTTGTTTTAGTGCTAGAGCCGGCATCGGCATTATGATAGGAGACATAACCATCCAACTCAAGCGCCGCATTATGCTCTTCAAAATCTTTAGTCCACTGCGCCAAAACAGAAGTAAGATCGCCCAGTCTTGGGTGATTCGATAGGTTCATAAAAACGGAGTTGATAAAGTTAAGTACATGCTTGGAAGAACGGTAGCTTTCTTTCAAACTGTCGGTTTCGATACCACTTACCGTTTCACTTAGAGTCTCAAGGATTTCCCGACGGCCGCCTCGCCATCCATAGATGGCCTGTTTCGTATCTCCTACACAGAAGAGCGAGCGGCGGGTGCCACCAGGAGATTGAGTAACATCTTTGACTAAATACGAAAGGGCGAGCCATTGTGGTAAAGAAGTGTCTTGGAATTCATCCAATAGTAGATGATCAATATCAGTTGTAACCCGAGAAAATATACCCGCGGGTAAGTCACTGATCTGGCTGGCAAAGGTAGTAGTATCTGTAAACTCAAGCCGATTGGCTTGGCGTTTGAGCTGGTTAAAGGACGACGTAAAACGCTCTAATAGGTCAAAGATTGCTAGGGATTGACTATGAATTTCGTGGGCATAGTAGTTAGACAAATAATCAAGGATAGGCTGATAGGCGGAGACGAGTGCCTGCGGGATCTCGACTCTCTTATATTTTGGCTCTCGCTCAATTATTTTCTTGAGCAGTCCTTTCCCCATCGCCACGTCGTATTGATCTGTTCGAAGTAAATGGAGGTCGTCGAAGATAGCGTTTTGTATTGCATTTGAATCAAAATGATCTACAAGGGACCCAAGTTGATCAAGGGCCTCGTTAAGGTAACTATCAGGGAGTCGATTAGGTGCTAACGGCTGATCCCAGGATTCGCGCGTACTTTGGAGAAATAGTGAACGAAGCTTATCAATGGATTCGTAAACGTTCTCGGTCACACTGCGATTGACGGCACCTTTATTTAACAGCTGGAGAAGCCGAGAAAGATCTGTATTTTTCCCGTATCGCACAAGGTGTGCTATCGCGAGGTATGTAAGGTTTTTGTATTCGGATGTACTTAGCATTGACCAGCCCGGCGTAAGGCCGAATTCAAGAGCTAATTTTGACGTCCAAACGGAAAAAAAAGAGTCAAGAGTGCCGATGTTCAGACGGTTTAATTCGGCGAGCATCGTTTGAAAACAGGATTCAAAGCTATTGGGGGTGATGCTACTAGGAATGTGGAGATGTTTCTTCAAATCGGCTTCGGCTGACGGGCTAAGGACAGCATCTGCCAAACGCTCGAGGATTCGGTCGCGAATTTCGCCGGCTGCTTTACGCGTGAAAGTCGTAGCTAGTATGGAGGATGGTGGAACACCACTCGCTAGGAGCGAGATATAGCGATTGGAAAGCTGAAATGTTTTTCCGGTACCCGCGGATGCGCGAATCAGTAGATGGGCAAGTGGAGATGTCATGATGATACCTCCGTGATCTCGATTCCAGGGTGATCTAGTGTGGTACGTCCAAGCAACTCGGCATACTGGTCGTATTTTACTGGAATGTCGTCTTTGTTCTCCAAGAATTCACCGTTGTGAATCGCCTTGATGACTTGCACGGCAGTTTGGTCCGCGTCGGCTAACAACTCCTCATCCCACGTTGCAAATTTGGCACCGATATCTGTGAGCTCTTTGCCTAAGGTGATATAGCCTAGGAGTATTGGGGCATCCTGCGTAACCTCTTTGGCAAGGTGTCGATACATGGGGAGCTGTAAATCAGACCAACCCGGAGGTTCGTTTGACTTATGAGAGGTATCAGGTGACGTAGATGACTCCGAAGTCTTGTAATCGAAAATAGCATAGGTTGCTTTTCCGGGATGATAATCAATTCGGTCGATTCGACCATGGATCTTATATTCTGGGTGTTCATCTAATATAGTCGCGGAATCATTGGGTCTATATTCGACTTCCTGGATCAACCATCCGTCGGCACGCCATTTCGCTTGCCAACTAGCGAACGCCGAAAGTCTAAGGAAGATTTGTTCGAGCTGTAGGCGGACTGTTGGGTAGCTAGTCTGACCGTAATTCCTGCGGAATTCACTAATGGCTGTATTTCTCAGGAATTCAAAAATTTCTTTCTCGTCGATGGAATCCTTGTGTGCCGACACCCCGAATTGATCTAGAACTTTATGAACGAAATTGCCAAAAGTTTGAGGCGATAGCTCCTGCGAATAGTCGTCGACGCTTTTTAAGTGGAGGGCATGGTTGAGGTAATAACGTAAAGGACATTTCAGATAACTTGCCAAAGCTGTGACGCTAACTGAATTAATTTGAGGTCGGGCCACCCTAACCGTCAGTGGAGAGAGGGATTTGTTGGTGGCGGGATTCTTGAGTCGATAATTGCTCGTGACAACTTCACCAATACTAAACTGTTTGACCAGCCGGGCTTGCTGCTCGATAGGTCCGTGAAGTAGCAAGCGGGATATCGCGAGAGGATCCCCCTGGTGTGTCGTGCGTTTGGAAATTACTGTTAGTTGACGACTGTGCCTTAGTAGTGCCAATGCGTACGCGTCGCGCGCTAAACGCCGTTGATTATTTAACAAACCTAACGCGATTCTAGTTTGGTCCTGAATAAAAAGCTCTGTGTTCGATGTGGTCGGAATGATCCCCTCGTTCACGCTCGTAAGGATTACGTATGAATGGGTAGACCAGGGAGCATCCAACCAACCAGAAATTGAAAGACCATCGGGTATCGGAATGGATGGCACAGTAAGCGTAGCGAATGAATCGAGTAGTTGGCTCAAAAATTCGACGATCGATACCCCAAGCTCCAATTGATCGTAAGCAGTCGCAAGTTCAATGGATTGGTGGGTGATCGAGGTTATCGCCTTAATTTGGGCCAGATCGGTTTCGCGATGAAGTGCGATGTCGCCATATACGATCGTAAGGAGTTTGATTAGGGCCTCGTGATGTTCGAGACACGATTCAGTCGTGTGCAAATGTCGGGTCCATCGATGCATCGTCTCGACTGCGGAAGCGAGGGCAGGGTACCGTTTTGAATTCGAGCGTATGTTTGTATCATCAAGTGGCAAATGTTGTTCATGATACGAAGTTAGTTCCCTGAGTACCTCGGTTGGATCATGGTTTGGTAGCACATAGTTGATGACGTCAGGGTGTCGTAATAGGCTTGAAAGGGCTGCGAAATTAGATTCACCTAAATAATCTCTTATTGTACGGACGAGAAGGACAGGATTAGTCTTTGAAAGAGGGGGGCCGGTAGGGACAGAGGTTTTGATGTGATGGTTGTGGAGTTGCCTCACGATCTGTTTTTGGTCTTTGGGATCCGGTGTTGCAACAAGGATGTCCGCAGCCCTGACTTTTTCGGGAAAGTCAGTAATGGTGTCCAAGATTAATTCGCATTGGTGGTTAGGATCACTCGCTAACTTAATTTGTGATATCGGCAAGGCCGGAATACTGGCATCCCACATTTCCGGTATGAGACAGCCGACGTCATCAAAGCGTTGGGCGAATTCTGGAGGTGAGAATACGATGAACTCAGTCTGGGCCGAGATGGCCGCCAAGAATCCACGTAGAGTTGCAGATAAATCCGAACAGCCTGCAATCACAAACTGCCGGGAAGGTTCGGCGGAAATTTCCTCGTTTCGTAGAGCGATGACACGTGCGGTTTGTAGGTCCCAAACCTGATGGTGATCTAAGAGTGATAAATAAGCATCCTGGATTAACTTCAGTTCCTGCCAGCGACGAATCTCGTAAGGCCGATTTTCTTTCTTGCAATAATCAACCAAATCCGTAAAAGTGAGGCCTTCGCCGGAAAGTTCACGATGAACAGCGGCTACGGATTCAGCAATTTTCTGCCATGCGTGTTGGTTTTGTGCCGCCGGCAATATTGGAAGGAGTGTTTGTAAGCCATTGCTATTAGCAACTTCTTTAATAGCACGGACCCATGCGAGTTGTTGGAAGCTCTCGCTAGCCGCCGACTTATGAGGATATAGCTGTTCAGGTAATCCGCCGATGGTGATGAGTTCCGGTGGCAGGAAAGCCTGATTGCGGGAAGTTGTTTCTTCAATGATTGCCTGTTGAAGGTGTTTGACCCCACTCGCGGATGGCAAAACAATGGTAACAGCTGAAAGGTCAAGAATGTTATCAGGACCTGAGTGTTCCAAGAGCCAGTTGCACAATAACTTGACGGGGGGAGCATGCCACCCTAGGAAAGTCGTTTGCGTTGTCACTATGAGCCTTGTGTTGACGAATGAGAGGATGGTGTTGCAATATTGTAGCAAATAGAGCAACACTGAATCAAAACGTTACGCTGCAATGATTCAGCAGAACTCTTTTAGCTGTTGTAAAGCGGTCTTATATTTTGATGTGCCAGTAAATCGAAATCGTCGCTCTGTTTCGGAAATTACGTCTATTGTGAGCGAAACGTAATCTCTGGGAAGCATTTCGTAGAATTTCTCAGCCCATTCGATAAATACATATCCGTCAGAAAGAAACATTTCGTCGATTCCAAGTTCAAAGAACTCGTCATCAGTCTTAATTCGATAAGCATCGAGATGGTATATGTGTTTGGCCACCGCGTATTGGTTACAGATAACGAATGTAGGACTGGTCACCTGCTCTGGGTTCGCACCGAGGGCGACTGCGACACCCTGCACAAAACGAGTTTTTCCAGCGCCCAAAGTGCCTGTGAGTGCGACGGTGGTATTACCTGGAATAAGGCGAACGAACGCTGATGCGATAAGATCGGTTTGAGACTCAGACCCGGTTTCGATCGTTACGGTGATTGGATTAGTGCTCATAGCCGGTTACGCTTAATATTTCCCGATCTTGATTCCCGCGTTGAAGTGAAATCTGATTACTCTTGTCCACAAGGCCGATTTCATAAATAGCTCTTGGAAAAGCGATCGTCAAGTCCCTGATGTCGGTGGCTGATTCTACAGTAAACAGCAATTCGAAATCCTCGCCGTCATAAAGGGCGTGTTTAAGGTCAGACGCAGCATCCCCGCTAGGCTCCCTGCAGGGAATAGAATTAGCGTAGAGTACGGCACCAAGGTCACCCGGCAAAATTGAATGCAGATCAATAACAAGCCCGTCGGTAACGTCTGTTAAGGCGTGAACTTGTTTTGACGATGCGAGAATGGCTCCTTCAACCAGGCAAGGCATAAAATTTAGGTGATGTCCCAATATGCTTTTCCCCAGCGGACCAGTAATGCAAATGCGATCTCCGGGTTGACTCGTGAATCTATATTTCGTCTGAGAGGAGACCGTTTGTCCGATCGCTGTAGCGCTAATTGTAAGAGGGCCCGAATGAGTGTTAAAGTCGCCGCCTATAATGAGTGTATCTGTTTGAGACGCTAAGTCCAAAATACCCTCATAAAGACGCTGAAGTTCATGCAGTTGGAACGTGTCGGGAACGACAAGCGAGATCACCGCATACTTGGGCTTAGCACCCATCGCTGCTAAGTCACTCAAATTTACAGCCAGCGATTTCCAACCAATTTGCTCGAGTGTATGTACGCGGAGATCGAAATGTACGAGATCTACGAGCGCATCCGTTGTAATTAGTGGGGTACAGTTCGAGTCAAACTGCATCGTTGCGCAATCATCTCCGATACCTGACTGCGTCATCGTCTGTAATTGCAGCTTGTGTGTTAACCAAGTCAGAAAATCAGATTCCATCGACGTGCTGTAACTAAAGAGAGTACGGTAATCCATAGACTATTTTACCGACTGTTGGCGAACCGGTAAAAGAGGTGGCTTCACTGCTTGAAGAACTCGCCGAAGAAAAAATCGGTTTCCCGATAAATGTAAAATGTAACAGGCCGGCGACTGGCGACGACTTCGCTGTTAAGAATGTATTCCAGATTGTCGAGGGTTAACGTTTCCCACTTATGAATTGCCAGTAGCACGTCGCCAGCACGGATGCCTTGTTGACTCGCAGGCCCGGAATTACGCACTTGCAAAACCTTAAGTCCACCGGCGTATTTGTTTTTGCCAGGCAGGTTACGGAACGTCACTGGTAATACACGTATTCCCAGTTCACTCCAAGCTCGATTGCTTGCAAGAGTTTCCTCTCCGAGATCGGAATCCGGTCCAAACATTAGGCTATGTTCAGCACCTTCACGCAAGACTGTGAGCGATGTGGATGAGAATCCGTTTTCCAGCAAATTGATGTAAAATTGGCTGGCCCAATTGATTGGGGTTTCGCCGTAACTAAGAATACGGTCATTGGGTTTGATGCCAGCGGATTCGGCAAGGCCGCCGCGTTGAATACTTTCGACAGTGACATGCGTTTTGCGATTCTCGATTTTAGTGGTTATGTCGATTCCGGCAATCAGCCGCTTTTCCACAGCATCCCGTAGAATTCTATTGACAACCTTCATGGCACGGTCCATCGGGATTGCAAATCCGATAGCCTGAGCACCAACACGGACAGCAACGTTGATCCCTATCGCTTCGCCGTGGATATTAATTAGTGGTCCGCCGGAATTTCCGGGATTGATACTCGCATCTGTTTGGATTAAATCCTGATACACTTGCTCCTCAGTAACTTGGACCTGTCTCTGTAAACAACTGATGATCCCTCTGGTTATCGTATCCTCGTATCCATAAGCATTGCCAATCGCGATCACTGTTTCACCGAGCATTAAATCCGATGAGGTTGCCAGAGGGATGACTGGTAGAGGAAATTCAGCCTCGATTTTGATAACCGCAAGATCGGTTGCTGAATCGACAGCTACTATTTGAGCAGCAAACTCCTTGGTTTCTACATCGGCGATTCTACTCAATCTGACCTGGATGCGATCAATACCTGCTATCACATGGTGATTCGTAAGTACATAACCGCGGGAATCGATGATTAGGCCTGTACCCATGCCGTTGACTTCACTGTCATTTCCATCAACGAGTTGTTGAGGCTGATTAGCTGGTTTACGACCACTGATGTTTACAACAGCCGGAGCGGTGCGTTGAATTGCCTTGACGACAGGTGATACGCGTGTTTGCACTGCCGCTGTTTCCTGCCCGTAGACGGCCTGGCAAGAAAGAGACGCTAGCAACAATGTGCCAACCACAAAAACAGAAGAAAGGCGTGTCACAGCGAAAACAGTTACCGGTCCAAGAGGCCATACAATCGTCAATAACTGTATTTTCGGCATCTCGGGACGTGCTATCCATCACAGCAATACATGCCGTTAAAGTCTACCCATCTTTACTGTGTGTCCCAGGTTGACGTTCGGTTCTTATTACGAATTTTAAGAATTGGAAGGAGAGAAACAGGCAAAGCGGATAGACCGGCCACAGGCGTAACCAGAGTGGCCAACGCGGTGATACTCTTGAGTTACCGCTTTCGAGGGCTGTGATGTGGACGTCTCTAGTCTCTGAAATCTGCCCGATATCTAACACTGCCAAAGCCGTAATCGTAAACAAGGCTAGAAGCAAGATAAAACAGCCTGCAGTCGACATCACTCCCTTAAAAGCGTCCCCTTCCGTAGGATTGCCGTCAAAAATTTCGATGCGGCGCCCCTTCTTTAGCGATAAACTGATCATTTCAGCGGCCTCACGAGTTTTGGCATACCGGACCCACGTGCCGTCTGTGTCGTCAGTATCCGCCAGTAGTCCTAAAGTTTTCATGAACCGGTCTTGCCCAACAAGTGATCTGGAGAAATCGATCTGGTGTTGATTTTGACGAAAACTAGAGTCAATTTTCGGTGTTCCTGCGCCCCAGTTGAGGACACAACCGCTTTCAAATTCAACGTTGACCGTCAGGTTTCTTAAATCATCGTTAACCCGAGAGCCCATTGCGAAGACATAATGGACGGCACCAAGGGAATGTTGAAGGTAGAGTAAATCATAGGTCAGATAATTATAAATGTCTTTCATTTCAGTGCCGTCCATACGGACCTGAGCCTGTAGTGTTGTATTTTCAAAGACTTCTTGACAGGCAAGAGGTAGAACTGCGGAGAGTCGACCACCGGCATCAACTCGCACCATCTCCAATTCATATGCAAACAGACTGTCCGCATCTGGCGTTGGAATGGCAACGGGGATCTGATTTTGAATGAGGATGCGTAGAATATTCTGATTTGGTTCGGTGGATTGAGTAATCGCAAATACGACAACATCTACCTCATCGTTTGCGAGTACGGACTCCCAGTCGCCGGCTAACGGGTCCTCAAAATGTTCAACGATTCGAGTCTTCTCGTCCGCCAGTACTTCCTGAAACAATTCGTTGGTTGGTCCAAACCAACCCAGTCGAATCTTTTTTTCGCTCATTTTGTAGGGGATCCTAAAGCCGTCGTATATGAAAGCCGCCATCAACATTGAGTCTCTCGCCCGTGGTAAAAGTCAGGCGACCGGAGGCAAGTATCTCAACGGCGGTGGCAACGTCTTCTCCGGTTCCCCACCGTCGAATCGGCGATAACCCTTCATCGATGAGCTTGTTGTACTTTTCCTTAACGGGTGCAGTCATGTCGCTTGCAATCACGCCTGGACATATTTCATAAACCAAGATGCCATCGTCTGCTAAGCGGGTGGCAAACAGCTTTGTCATCACTTCGAGTCCGGCTTTAGCAATACAGTAGTCAGCGCGGTTCTCGGAAATGGCGTATGCGGAGATTGAGCTCATGTTGATAATGATATTAGGATGTAGCGCGGGTTGATTCATCATCTGTTGCGCTACCATTTGTGAAATAAAGAATGGGCCTTTGAGATTAGTGTCAAATACTTTATCCCAGGACTCTTCGGTGGCTTTGAGAAGATCGAGTCTTCCTTGTGACGTGATTCCGGCGTTATTTACCAAAACATCAATTCGGCCATAGTTCTCAATGGTTTCATCTATGAGCCTACTTCGACCCGCGTGCGCAGAGACGTCTGCGCGGACAGCAATCGCGCGGGGGCCTTGTGTGTTAAGTTCCTCCACGAGAGTTAAGGCGGCTTGTTCGCTGTGTAGGTAGTTTACGGCCACATGGTACCCGATCTCACAAAGTCGGCGAGCAATCGCAGCTCCGATTCCCCGAGAGCTGCCGGTGACAAGTGCGACAGGTGTGTGTTGGTCAGCCATGTGAAATCCAGACAACAGTTAAGTAGTAACAGAGTCTATTATAATGCTAAGCTGAGGTGCGTAAATGATGGCGATAAGCAGTTGGAATGACCAGTGACCGTCCGGAGATCAGTTGCGAAATTAACGGGTAGGCGGCCCCATTAATGATCTCCATCGATGGAACGGTGATCGTGAAACCACCCGCCAGAGGTGGTAGGGCATCGTTACAAATGACTCCGTTTGCACCACTCTCATAGGCCTTGGCAGCCTTGTTTAGAAGGGTATGTGAGGTACCGGCGTGGAGATAGGTGGCTCCATTTTGGCATAAGTCGGGGTCTAGGCTAATTTGATTGATTAGCGTATGTTGGCCTAGCAGTGGAGGAATCTTGGCCAGGCTCAGGCGTCCTCCCAGCCTCTCAGCTAGGCATAAACAGTCAATTTCGTATGGAGTACGTGGGATAACCATTTTAACGACTAACCACCTGTATAGTCTTCGAACCGAAAAATGTCTCGACCGTATCTGGCAACCGGATTAAGGATTTCCTGGATGCAGATTGTTGCGATTTCGACGTCGTCAAAATAATAGGTGTCTTTCCCAACGCGATCAGATTTGTCCGCTCCTTTTCCGGCCACTAGAACGGTATCACCAGGCTCAGCCATCGTAATTGCGAAACCGATTGCACGCTCTCGACCAGGAATGACGTAGGCATCAGCCGAACGATTGTAACCATCGATCACGTCATGGGCTATCGCCAGCGGATCTTCATATTCCGGGTGGTTTTCAGTGATAATTGAGACGTCCGCGAATTTTTCGGCTACTCGGCCCATCGCGGACCGTTGTTCAGGTGTATGGCTAGCGGAGGGCCCGTAAACCACGATCAGTCTCCCGGTTGTAACCTGCCTCAAAGCGAGCACGGCCTTGTTCAGGTCACGTGAAGTATTGGCATGGTCAACGTAAACATCAAACGGTTGCCCAAGCGAAATACGTTGAAGTTGCCCTGGCGAATTTTCATAAGATTGTAAAGCGAAGCACAAAGAACGAAATGGCAAATCTAAAAGCAGGCCAATCGCGATCGCTTGTAAACAATTAAATACGTGTTGGTGGCCGAGGATTGGGGAGAAAACTTCCATTTGGTCATCACCAGCATGGACTCGAAAGGTTTGACCTGCGCGTCCATGCTCAAGATGTTGAGCCCAAACGTCTGATTCTTCGTTTTGACCAACGGATAAAAAGGCGCGGTCACCCGGTAAGAATTCGAACCGCGTAACAGGATCCGCAAAATTAAGTACGGCGACGCCCTGTTCACTAAGGTGGTTAAACGCCCGTCGATAACTACTCTCGTACCCGCATTGAGTACCATCAAACTCAGATTCGTCCTCTTCGACGCCTGTAATTACAAGGTAATCGATTGTCAGCGTATCAAAAACACGCGAGGCAAGTTGCTCTGGTGTCAGTTCGACGATTGCATATTCGACATCGCGAGAGGCGAGTTCTTTGAGCGACTGTGTTTGAGCTAGGAATGCCTCTTGTGGCGTCCCAGAGGTATCCCCAAGTATCAACTCACAGCGGAGGTCAAGTGCGCAAAGAGTGTGTTGTAGTAGAGTAGCGGTGGACGTTACTGCTGTACTGCCAGTGACGGCGATAGTAACCAGATTCGAATCAGTATCGCCATATACAATTTGGCTTAGTTGGGAAAAGGCGGTTCTCGTGTCGTCAACAATAAACAGCGGGGATTGAGTCGGTAAGAGACGTTCTGCCAAAATACCGACGGCTCCGTTTTCGAGGGCGAGATTGAAATCGTGATGACCATCACCGTCGGCGGTGACGATGGCGATGTAAAGGTCGCCTGCAGAGCAGTCTGTAGCGTCCGTTGAAATCCGCGTAAACTCAATTTCGCTCGAGTTAATCGACTTTGACTCGGGTAGGTGATCGCTAAGATTGAATATTTGTGGAGCCGATTCCATAACGCTCTGTAACTAGTGGTGATCGCTTGTTGAGTACGGCGTCCCTGCCGCGTAGCGGTAACTTCTCATGAATAGACGAGTGGTGTCAACGTCGATCTGTCAAGAATGTGGTCGTTGACAAAGAAGTCATGATTAGTCTTTTCGAAGATGTCTTAATCTCTTTATAATCCCCTCTTACCTGTCATTTGGTAGTGAATATGATGTCCCTAAACAAACTAGTTATTGGTTTGCTAAAAACCAACACCGCTCCACTGCTGTTTCCGGCTGAAAGGCTTGTCGAACAGGGAGTGGAAGTCCGGGAGTTGGAAATAGGCGATGCTGCTCCCGATTGGTCCCGTGATCCGGATGTGCGGATGGTTATCATTCAACAATCACGACGTCGACCTTATTCAAACTCTACTTTGCAGAAACTAAGAAGACGCTTCCCGCTAGCTCTGTTTGTTTGTGTCAATGGCCGCTGGTTCGAAGGGGCGCAGAGAAGTGGCAGACCATATGCCGGTGTTATTCACGTCCGAGCATGTGAGGCTGTCTACCGCATCCAGCGGCTAATTAGCGGGTTTCGAGGAAAAGCGAATGTGATGGGCGAGTATCGTCCGCTGTTTTCTTCCAGAGAGTCACTCGATTGGTGGCTGAGGATCGGAGTGACCAGTGCTGTAAAACCGTCCTCTTCTGACGTGTACGTGTATGGCCATCGAGACGCGACGGGGGGAATCTTCAGAGCATTTAGTAATGCAGGTTGGAATGTAGAGCAACGTTCTTTTAGGACAATAATGTATCTCAAGCCGGAGGATGTTGAAAAGATTCATAAAGGGCACGCAATCTTAGGGGTGGTGCGTGGTCGGGGGCAAGTGCGTCAATTAGTTCAGGCAAGCATCCTTCAGGAATTTGACGTTTTAGTGGCCGACAATATTACGCGGCAAGAGCAGAAGAAACTTGACAAGCGTTTTCAATGTCAGGTGATTGCCAAGCCATTCCAAAACGATGACTTAATTGAAGCCTTAGGCAATTTGCGTCGACGCGTCGTGGCAAAAGCAGGTTAGCAATTAACTGAGGGCTTCGAGAAGCGCTTTGCGCGTTAATTTAAGATTCCGGTATTCTGGCGCAACAAAAACTCGCAATCGTTTGACATAGTGATCAAATTGGTCTGTCGCTAATGATTTGACAACTGGTGAAACCTCAGCTAGCTGTTTGGTTGTAACCGTGTGTTCATCGATGACATCCAGATTGAACTGTACTTCGAGCTGTTGTGGTGCGGCGTCGATGATGACTGCCTGCGGTGGAAGGTTAAGGCGATCGGCAAGTTTGTTAGAAGCGGCTACAAGATCCTCAAAGCCGTGCGTCCTGGCAGCAGAGTACAGTTCGGGGTCTGTGGAGGCATTGGTTTCGTATGTCGATTTATAGAGTTTACGTTTCGTACCAAAAAGACATTCAGCAATTCCAGTCGAATCTGAATTGCGCAATATTGACTGGAATTGAGGCTCTGTGGATATGATCAGTTGCTGAATGACAGGAGGTCGATCGCGGAGTGCGAATAAAGATCTTTGCAGCATGGAGGTGGCGCTGCGAACAGTGCGGTGCCAGTAGACCTCTGAAAACATCACATATCTTGCGAAAACCATCATTTCCGTCGCAGTAAGCGCCTTGCTTGAAATCGACAATCGGTTGGACTCGGAGCAATAGCGTAATCCGTTAATCAGTCGATTGCTATCAAAATTTCGTCCATAGGGGACGCCGGCATGAAGGCTGTCTCGTTGAAGGTAATCTAGCTTGTCGATGTCTATGGGGCTGGATAATAGGCGAAATAAAAACTGCTGAGCGTCGTTGGTTGCTTCGCCCTTTAAAAAATTTATTACAGCAACCGCGGGTATGGACCAATCTTTGGAAATCAGACTGGAGATCTCGGGCGAAGAGATTGCGAGTTCTGCAAAATGTTCATGATGCGGAACCTGCGGTAACTGCATGTCTTCCATAGGATGGCAGTATGGCCAGTGGCCAATGTCATGCAGTAAAGCAGCCAGAATGAATATCTCTATTTCCTCATCGGATACGTCCCGGATAAAGTTGTCATGAGCCTGAAAATGTCGGATGTATCGCAAGGCAAGGTGGTAGACCCCAAGGGAATGTTCAAACCGCGTATGCGTAGCTGATGGATATACAGTGCGTACAAATCCTAATTGAGGAATCTGCTTTAGTCGCTGAAAAGCCTCAGAGTCAATCAAACGCAAGACTCGTGAAGTAACAGGAATATCTTGCTGGAACGCAATCCGGATGAAAGAATTGCTACCTTCCAATGCCTTTAGTTCCTGGATAGCCATAGGAAATTCCTATTGAAGTATTACTGCCAGGTCACCGAGTATGAGACTATAGACGACAAGCGACCCGATAAATAGGCTCGTGTGAATGAGGCCCTGAGCGAATTCGAATTCAAGCAGCAGCATAGACAAAAAGGAAGCGACTACGGTTAACGCAATAGCAAGAACAAGGACGCCCGGCAGAATGAGTCCATCCTCCAGCGTCAACGTTCCGTTCGTGATCATAACCTGGATGCGCCACAGGACTGCATAAAGTAGCCCAATCCCTGCAACTTTCAGGATCGTCTTGCGGTCATTTACAATTTCCAATTCCGGATTCCGCAATACTATATAGCCAAGCAATGAAGTCCCGATACCGAAAAAGGAGCCGGCTAACCCTGAGATCAGAATACCTGGGGCGTTAGAATCATCGGGAATTACAAAGGTACCAGCGATAGCAACTGCAAGACCGAGCGTGAGCGAGACTAATGAGGCCAACAGTTCGAACTTATTGGCCGTTGTCTTGGTCCGTTTAATGGAATCCAGCTTGGCAGGTGCACCGCCCCTAGTGGTCTGTTTCTCATGGATAACTACCACGTCCTCGAGCTTGGGGATCTCGATAATCGTTTTACATCCGGGGCAGGGCCCCTTTTTGCCAGCAAATTGGTCGCTAACCTGAAAGCGTTTATGACAACCTGGGCATATGACATCAATTGCCATAGCAGAACCTCAAAGTCAAAAGTGTTGAAATAGAGGCAATTAGTTTAACAGAAAACGAATCATTAGTCGGCGGTTTCGACAACTTCTGTGACCTCAGTCGTCCCGATAATATCCTGAATGATGCTTTTCTTGTTGTAATTTGATGCGATCAGCATCACCATGACAACGCTGAAGAAAATGGGAAGTATAGGCCCGAGCGTCATGAGACGCATGAGCCATGTCCTGGAATTGCTCTTATCGGCTACTAAGCTAATTAATGAACAGAAAGAACTCATGATTGTTATCAGGAGAATGATAACAGCGATATCAACGGGGAAATCGGCTGTACGATCAAATGTGAAAACCGTTTTTAAAGTGGAGCCCAACTCGAGTTTTCGGGCGACACCTTCTGGTGGTTCCTCAAAAACGCCCACTAGTAAGATGACAAGGACGGCACTCAAAAAGACAAGGAACGAACATATAGCCCATTCGCCAGTCTGTGTTCTGGTTTTCTCGCGAACCTGTTCTTCAAGCTCTAATTCATGGTCTTCGCTGGACATGGCTTTTTCGGTGACTAGTATTCTGGAAAACTACACTCATTTCTTGTTTTCGGCTTCATGGCCGAAGTTTGTTTAAGTCAATTGTAGAAACGGTAGGTTTCCAAGTCCATTTATTGATCAAAAAGTAGATCATCTTCCGTGATGAGATTGAATCCCTTGTTGGTTAAGGTATCGACTGAAAGATCAATATTATCGACCATCAGGGCGACCACCGGCCGGCCGTGGGGTCGAGAGAACAGAGGGTAGGTTTGGGTTATATTGATTTCCGCCTGCAACAGGGCTGTGCACACATTGAGTAGAGGCTGGTTGGTATCAGGAAGTTCGAGAGCGATGAGTTGACTTTCAATCATCGGGAGACCGGAGCGTTCAAGGATTTCACGGCCGGATTCGGGGTTACTAAGCAGGAATCTGCCAAATGCGCATTCAGTTGAGTCGTTAATCGATAATGCAAGAATGCGTACGTCAGAGCCCTCGAAGCGACGGATGACTTCCATTAGTTGGCCTACGCGATTCTCGAGGAAAATTGTGAATTGCGTGAGCGCAGGGTAGTCTCTCCCACGCATTGTTGTTAAATCGGTAAATCCATCTTCGCCAAAACTCATTGGGGCTCGTCTTCAGAATGGAGTGAAATAGGGTAAAGTTATCTAATTACGATAACTTGCGATAAGCAAAAACCAAAGAACAAAAACCCACGAAGGTTAACGGCGATGGAAAGTCACAAAATTGAGATACGAGTTCGCTATCAGGAAACCGATGGGCAGGGAATTGTGCATCATGCCAATTATTTGAATTACTTCGAGAAGGCTCGTATTGAATATCTGCGATCTATGGGCATCAGCTACCGCGACGTTGAGGAGGCCGGGTTGATGCTCGTTGTTGCCGAAGTCGAGTTGCGTTATTTCTTGCCCGCTTACTTTGACGATTTGCTACAGGTTGAAACCCGGGTGGTTTCAACAAAAGGCGCAGCGATTATTCACGCATATAAAATCACTCGTGATGAGGAGTTGCTAGTGCAGGGCACTACGCGTGTCGGCTGCCTTACTAACGAAGGTAAGGTGACGCGAGTTCCTAAATGGCTTGGGGGCCGAGGCGGCTTCCCCTCTCCTAGTTAAAGATCGATATCGTTAAAGGTATCGAGAAGGGAGTCCAGCGCGTCCGTAGTTTCATTGGGCACCTGGCGTTTTGGCATAGGTCTAGTAGGGGGCGGAGCCGGACGGTCCGTGTCGGGAGACGTGTGTGTTTTAGCCTCCTCAGCGGTGGTTTTGTTTCGTTCTTGAATCGACTTCAAAATTGAACGTCTAGCATCAATCGGCTTGTTGAACTGCGATAAATCAAGGCATTGGATGGTGCGTTGAAGTGGGTCATAGTGACCGGCGGTGGCAAAGGGGAAGACAACTGGCCGATCATTGTAACTGCCGACTACCCCGGCCGACTCTAGCAATAATTTGGCTTGTTGGTCGGTGTACCAGGAAGCGAAGAAAAGATTGCCTCGGATTCCTTCAAGACATAATGCATCGGTGCTATCTTCTCTGATGTTTGCGATATCTCCGATGATGGACACCTCCAGGCCATCCTTCATCAAAAGAATGGCCACTAGCTCTTCTTCGAAATCGCGATGTTCCGTGGATGGTTTATCTGTTTGTGAAAGTACGATGGCCAATTTTATTGTCTCGGTAATCAGTAGGTTTTGGTTTATGTTAGAAAGATCGCCTGCTGGAAGGAAGTCCATTGCTGGTGGGTTTGGGCGTAAAAATAGAAAAATTGCCGAGACAAAGCCCCGTCAATGTTCCGGAGATGTTTGCAACTAAGTCAGTTAATTCACAGACCCGATTTGAAGTTGTGCTTTGTAGTAATTCAAGTAAGGCAGCAAGAGTCGCTGCGATGAGACTGGTTTTGATGGTTGGGTAAGGCCAATAGGATGCGAGAAAACCCCAGATCAGAAAGATAAGCAGATGAGTGTAAAAGTCAAAATCTAATAGGAAGCTAATCACTGTAGGGATTATTGTTGAGTCTGTCGATTGCGGCACTGGAGTTAACAGCACAATGCTCAGAAAGAGGAGATAGAGAGCGGAAAGTAGATTGGCTGCGATTCGCAGTTTTTTAAACGTTTTCTTCATTGCCAACAACGCGTCTTAGGGATGTGATGATGAACTAAATAGATTTTATCGGCATTGCAGATTAGTTAGGTGTTGGAATGTCTGATATGAAACGTTATGAGTTGCGTGTAAGTCGAGTTGTTCCGCGTCGTTTATCAAGGTGGGCACTAATTTATGAGTCTAGGAGGCGGTGTTGCTTTTCTTTGTTGATAGCACGCGCTAATGCATTTCCTGGAGTGCTTCTTCAACTGTTAGGCTCCACTTCGGAAATGGATCCTTAAAACCGTGCCATGCTTCGATCCCTTGATTGAATTCTTCGTCGGTCAATAGGCATTTCTCAAGTGACTCGGAGATGGCATCCTCGTTCATACCAATCCCTATAAAAACAAGTTCCTGGCGGCAGTCGCCAACTTCAGGGTCCCATTTTCTTTCAATCTCTGCTTCGACTACTGGGGAGTCCGGCCAGTAGTTGCGGGGAACGGCTGCCCACCAAAACCCACCAAAATCTAAACGGGCAACACGTCCCGCCTGAGACCATACACCAATTTTGTCTAGGCGACTCGCCAGCCAGAAAAAGCCCTTGCTTCGCAATACTCCTTCCCAGTCTTGCTGGAGTATATCGTGGAATCGTTGCGGATGAAATGGTCGTCGATTTCGGAATACAAAGCTGGAGACTCCATACTCTTCTACTTCGCTAGCCCCGTCATCGCGTAAGGTAAGCTGCCATCCCTTGCTCTGTTTGGCGATCTCAAAATCAAAACGACCCGTTCCCATGATTTGTGAAGGAGCAATGCGTCCAAAAGACGCGCGTAATTTTAGAGCGTGTGGGTTTAGGTGTTCGATGAATCCTTCCACTGTCTCCAAGGTGTCAGTGTCAATGAGATCCGTTTTGTTAAGAATGATTACATTCGCAAATTCAGCCTGCTCGGTCAGGAGATCGGCTACAGTTCGAGGGTCATCTTCGGTAGCGGCCTGCTCAAGGCTCTTCAAATCCTTACCACGCCTGAGGTCCTCTAGAAAGTTTGCGGCGTCCACAACGGTCACCATCGTATCCAATTCTGCCACCTCTGACAGCGGAGTGCCATTGCCGATTGCAAAAGTAAATGTGTCGGCAACTGGAGCTGGCTCTGAAATACCGGTAGATTCTATCAACAGGTAATCGAAACGTCCTTCTTCTGCTAGTTGGGCAATTTCTACGAGTAGATCTTCTCGAAGAGTGCAGCAAATACAGCCGTTGGTCATCTCGATCAACTTTTCTTCGGTTCGGCTTAGTGCTGCTTCCCCACCAACGATTAACTGCGCGTCAATATTTACCTCGCTCATGTCATTAACGATGACGGCAACTCGTAATCCTTCGCGATTCGCTAGCACATGGTTGAGGAGCGTTGTTTTTCCTGCGCCTAAGAATCCGGAAAGCACTGTAACGGGAAGTTTGTTCATTGTTTGCCTTTCGTTAACTTGAATGGCTTTAAAAGTATGTTCAAAGGTTGTGTGGCTTGCCCCCACGCTTGGTCACTCAAAAATCTCCAAGCGGCCGCCATTTCTTTGGGCGTAACATAAGGTCGTAGCCACGAGGCAACGGTTTGGCTTCGGTAGGAAGGTTCGGTAACTTCGCGTATCCAGGCCTCGTACTCGCTGATCCAGCCTAGTTGATTCTTCCAGAGGTTCCGTGCTCGGTACCAGTTTAATTCCCCTTTTGGTCGGTCAAATGAGGGGAGCTCATCCGGCCAGTGAATGCCATCGGCAAGCGATTCGATCGGGGCCCAGGTGGGACGGAAATCGAAACGGTTAAGATAGATGCCTCCGAATTCCCGTTTCCCAAAAAACATCCCAAAGCCCCATAAACAAATATGCAAATCGTTGAGATCTAGCCGGTAGCATGTTGATTCAGGTGCAAACTCGTCGTCGCGATGTCGTTCAAAACCGTATTTTATTAACAGGTTTCCTTCGCATCGTTCGATATCTCGGCCCCAGCACCAAAGCTGTTGTTGCATAAGTTCGCTTCCGAAACGGCGTATCGTTTTGGGGATGCACCATCCCTGTCTAACACGGCCTGGGTTGGGATCGATGGGATGTTCCAGCGAATATTTATTCATGGTTGTGGACGCCAATGGCCAACTTAGGGAGTACCAATCGGACGTCAGCTGCTATTTCCATCCCTAGTAATCTCCACTCTCGCGGCATATCTTCTGCGGGTATAACGCGGCGTTCGCCATTATCCCAGGAGGCTAAAGTTGTTCGACGATATTGAACCCCTAGCGATTCTAGGACATTGGCTTCGTAGGATCTGATCCAATCGATTAGATCAAGCGTCAATGTGGCACAACTAGCCCGTTGCGAGTCATGGGGAGGATTTAGCTCCGGTAGATCAGTGTTGAGCCAAGGTTGTTTGGCTAATCGTGGATGCGGTGTATATAGGGGGGTAAATTCATAGCGAGGTAAGAAAATACCTCCGAATCGAATGTCACCGTAGAAGACACCAAAGCCCCGAAGTATCACCACCTTTTGCTCGGGTAGATCAAGCGAATAAACGCTTGAGCATTCAGAATGGCCTTCGGGTGGCTGGATTCGTTGGAAACCTATTTGCTGCAACCAATTGCCTTCGGTTCGGATAATATCGCGTCCCCAGCACCAAATCTCCTGACTCAAGAGGGTCCGCGCATGATCAATAAAGTCCGGTCGCATGATTTCAGCGCAGTCTGGTGTTGGATGTAATGGCATGTTGATCGGACTTGTCAGTTACAGCGGATGCTATATTTGCGATCAGCCAACAGGTAGCCGCACATAATTGCAGCCAATCACCACTAGACGATATACCGTAGCAAAACACACTGACTATCCAGCAGAGGCTAGCCAGAGTTTGCCCAATCCATTCGATGGTTAGCATACGCATTCTTCTCCGCAACATGAGAGGTCGTCCAGATACATTCCCCATTGACGATAGTTTTCCAACTCCTCTGCCGGAAGCCCTAATGAAGTGGCTATCGCCTTGGCAACGACGGCAAATCGTTGCCGAAATTTGTAGATGAAGCAGAATACATGATTGTTGTGTCGAACTGTAGGGCCACAGAGAAACATACCCGGTACAATGGTCGACTCATCGTTGTCGTTCAGAAGCGGGAAGCCGTCATCGCGACTTTCAAAGAGGTTGGCAACCAATTTGTGGCTGCCATCGAAACCCCCAGCCATCAACGGAGGGGTCGATGAGTTGTAAGTTTGGCCATCCTGTGTGGTAACTTTGTATTGTCCATTATCTTGGGTGACGGATTTGATTGGTGCATCGGCGTGCAACTCTACATTTTCTCGAAACCATGACTCTCGCATTCTTTCAGCCGAATAGGTTGATAATGCGACGCTAGGGTCTGAGCTTTCTTCTTTCCAAGGACAACCTTTGTCAAATAGTCGCACCCGTTTGCCGCGGCGGGATAGATGGTAGGCAGCATCGATGCCACTTTCATAGCCACCTACAATCAGAAAGTCATTGCCTTCAAGTTGCTGGTAGCTTGGTATGGTCGCGGTATGGCGACAGAGATCAATGCCATCGAATCCAGTAGATTTTGGGTACTGGAATTCGCCAGCAGCCCATATGACATGTTTGGCTCTTAGCGTCTCCTCGGTTGTGTCGACACGAAAATCGTCACCTACATGAGTCACTCTCTGAACTTCAGTCCTCTCGTGTATCGGCAGCTCAAAGTAACTAGCCACAGACTGAAGGTGCAGGGCATATTCTGGGCCGGTCGGGTGCTCTACCTCAAGGCTATACGCCGGGGAAATCCCTATGGCGATCGAATTGATATCGAGCATTCCAACAGAGTTTGTTGGGAAGGAGGGGGTAATGAATCTGGTTTCTGCTGGCCATGACGCAAATGAATAACCGACGACATTTTTTTCGAGCACGGCGAAGTTCTCGATTCCAGCATGCCGGAGGGCTATAGATACCCCCACACCAGCAGCTCCTCCGCCCACGACGATAACATCATAGTTTGAAGATTTAGACTGGACGTTCATACTGTGCTATCCTCAAAATCAGGTTCTTCGGGCTTTAGCGGGTCTTCGTACTTCTCCCAGACGGATGGCCCTTGGCTAAGCTCGTCGTCTGTTAGTAAGCAATTGTCCAGCATGGCTTCAATCCGAGGCTGGTCGAGCTGCTGGCCAATGAATACTAATTGCTGTTGACGATCTCCATATTCCCCAACAAAATTGGACCTAATCTCAGCTTTGTGCTCCTCTTCTTCAGGCCATTCCTCAGCGGGGGCGGTCGCCCACCAGTAGCCAGCTGGATTTAAGCGTATAGAACAACCAGCTTGAGACCAGTCAAATGCACAGTCATGACGCGAGGCAAGCCAAAGTAGTCCCTTACTGCGGAGTACCCCGGCAAAAAATCCTTCTTCCAGATCGCCTTTCATAACAAGGTCATTCAAGCGCTTGGGATGGAAAGGACGGCGACTTCGATAAACGAAACTGGTGATGCCATATTCTTCTGTTTCAGTCTGCTCCTCTCCTCTTGGCTCAGCTAGCCAAGCTGGCTCTTCCTCTGCCTCAGATAACTTGAAACGGTTTGTGTTAAGTATCTTTGATAAAGGGACGTTGCTTTCCCTGGAATGTAAGACTAGGGCATTTGGATTTAGCTTAGCGATAATTCGATCTAATTGTTCTAGCTCATAAGCCGAAATTAGGTCTGTCTTATTGACAACGACTACATTGGCAAACTCAACCTGGTCAACTAAGAGGTCAACAATATTGCGGTCATCATTTTCATCTAGTCCCATTTTACGGTCCGTTAAGTCGTCCCAAGAACCGAAATCGTTCATGAAGTTACCAGCGTCGACCACAGTCACCATAGTGTCTAACTCAGCTACATCCGAAAGACTTGTGCCTTCTTCATCTTCAAACGTAAACGTTTCAGCAACAGGCATTGGTTCACTGATTCCGGTTGATTCGATCACTAAATAATCAAACCGACCTTCACGGGCCAATCTCCCCACCTCTACTAAAAGATCTTCGCGTAGTGTGCAGCAAATGCATCCATTTGTCATTTCCACCAGCTGTTCTTCTGTTCTCGACAGATTTGCACCGCCGTCTCTTACTAACGAAGCATCGATGTTGACCTCACTCATGTCATTTACGATTACTGCAACACGCATTTTCTCTCGGTTATGCAGGATGTGATTTAACATCGTGGTTTTGCCGGCACCAAGAAATCCACTAAGTACAGTGACTGGTAATCGAGGCGGACCAGAAAAATTAAGCTTGCTCATTAGCAACTCCCAGAAACTATCGCAACGTCTATGCTTGTGCATATAATATACTAATGCAAAACAATTGCAATAAGTGAGGCGTCCTTTAAAAGCAATGTCGAAGGAAAGTTTTTGGGTAGTGTTAGAAATTCGCCCGTTCCATTGCTTGTGTCAAATAGTATTGACAATTAAGCCTGCCAGCCGCATCGCCGAGCTCATAAAAATCCACGGAATCGAGCAACATAGCGGTGGTCAAGGATGTGGAAACACACCTGCAATCCAGAACCAGCACTAACTACAGATCATGCAGGAAGACCATGCGAGGGTCGCAGCATCCAATACTGGACCATATACTGGACCAAAACCGCCGAATCTGGACCAAACTCAGGTAGTCCAAGACAGTCTAATAGGGCAGGTGATTGCTACCACGTCGATTGAAGAGATGGCCAAGAATACTCTTATTTTGCAGCACTTTGGTAGTCTCATAGAGTCCAATAAAAAAGCCTCCAGTCTCCTGAAGGCTCTGTTAGCAGAAAGTCTGCAAGTAGCGGGGGCCGGATTCGAACCGACGACCTCGAGGTTATGAGCCTCGCGAGCT